>NZ_JBQEOE010000023.1:0-86707 GCF_052045105.1 Lysobacter sp. 22409
TCCAGGTGCGCGTCGACGATATAGATGCGGGTGTTCGCCACCGGCTTGCCGATGTGCGAGGCGAAACCGTCGGCACGGTCCATCGCCACCCAGGTCGAATAGGTCGTGGTCTCGGTCGGGCCGTACAGGTTCGCAACCATCGCGACCTCGGTCCGGGTGAAGATCTGCTCGACCAGCGCACGCTTGAGCGGCTCGCCGGCCAGGTTGACCGTGCGCACCGTCGCCGGCACCCCACCGCTCTGCAGCAAGGCGTTGATGCCCGAGGGCACGGTGTTGATCAGGCTCAACGGGCTCGCTGGATCGGTCGCCAGCACGTCGCGCACCACGGTGATCTGTGCGCCGATGCTGAGCGGCGCGAACAGCTCGTACACCGCCAGATCGAAGTTGATCGAGGTCGAGAACAGCGTGTTCGCCAGCTGCTCACCACTGAAGTTGGCGTTGGCCCAGGCGATGAAGTTGGCTGCGTTCGCGTGCTCGATCGCCACGCCCTTGGGCTGGCCGGTCGAACCGGAGGTGTAGATGACGTAGGCCAAGTGGCGCGCAGTCAGACCGTCGACGACCGGATCGTGCTCGGGCTGATCGGCCAAGGCGGCATCGTCGGCGAACAACACCGGCACCTCGACCTCGCCGAGCAAACCGCTCAGGGACGTCTGACTCAACAGCGCCATCGGCGCGCTGTCGCCCAACATGTAGGCCAAACGGTCCGGCGGGTAGTTCGGGTCCAGCGGCACGTAGGCCGCGCCGGCCTTGAGGATGCCGAGCACACCGGCCACGAGCGACGGGCCACGTTCGAGACAGATCGCGACACGGTCGTCGGCGCGCACACCCAACGCCAGCAGGCGATGAGCGATGCGGTTGGCACGGCGGTTCAGTTCGGCGTAGCTCAGGCGCTCGCCATCGCAGACCACCGCAGTCGCCTCCGGCGTCGCCCGCACCTGCGCTTCGAACGGCTGATGCAGCAGGCGTTCGCGCGGATAGTCGAAGCCGGTGTCGTTGAAGGTTTCGAGCACGTGCGCGCGCTCATCCGCCGACAACAGCGGCAGGCGAGCGACCGGGCATTGTGGGTCGGCGATCATCGCCGCAAGCAACACCTCGAAACACTGGGCATAGCGCGCGACCGTGGCCTGATCGAACAGATCGGTGTCGTAGACGAAATCGCAACGCAGGCCGTCGTCGAACTCCATCGCCTGCAGGGCCAGGCCGATGCGGTCGCTGCCGAGGCGTTGCGGCAGCGGGAACGGCCGCAGACCGATCTCGCCCCAATGCGCCACCGGTGCATCGGACTCGTCGGCCTTCCACAGCGCCGCGAGATCCTTGCTTCGGCGCGCGTTCTGGAATACGAACACGCTCTGGAACAGCGGATGCTCGCCGCGGTCCTGGCCGGCGTGCAGGCGGTCGACCAGGCGCGAGAACGGATAGTCCTGCTGGGCCATGCCCTTGAGCGCGGCGTTGCGGGCCAGGCGCAACACGTCGGCCACGCTCTGGCGTTCGGCGAAGCCGGCACGCAACGCGACCATGTTGACGAAGTCGCCGACCACGCCGTCCCACTGCGGGCGGCTGCGGCCCGGCATCGGCGAGCCGACGACGATGTCGTCCTGGCCGCTGAGGCGGTGCAACAGAATCTGATAGGCGGCCAACAAAGTGGTGAACATCGTGCCGGCCTGGCGCGTGGCCAGGGCGGTCAGGGCTTGGGTGGTCGCCGCCGACAGCGACAGCGAGACCACTGCCTGCAAGCCGCTCGGCCGCGCCGGGCGCGGTCGGTCGCTCGGCAGGTCCAACACCGGTGCGGGCGTGGCGAAGCGGTCCTGCCAATAGGCGAACTGGCGCTCGGCCTCGGCGCTGCCGAGCCAATCGCGCTGCCAGGCGACGTAGTCCCGATAACCGGCGGCGGTCGCGCCCTGCTCGATTTCGGTCGCGGTGCCCGACAGCAAGGCGCCGAATTCTTCGAGCAGGCGCCAGTAGGACCAGCCGTCGCAGATCAAATGATCGAAAGCCAGCACGAACACCGATTCGCGCGCATCGCGCGCGTCACGCACATAGAGGGCGGCCCGCACCAGCGGCGCGCGCTCGTCGTCGAACGCAGCCAGCGCGTCGGCGCCGACCCGCGCCCTCAACTCGTCCTCGTCGAGCCCGGCGGCATCGACGATCGACAGCGGCACCTGCGCGCCGGTCGCGATGCATTGCTCGGGCTCGCGGCCGTCGAGGCAACGTACGCGCGCGCGCAGCATCGGGTGACGCGCGGCCAGGGTCTCCAACGCGCGCGCGATCGCCGACGGCTCGATCCGCCCCTGCAAGGCCACGGCGAACACGTTGTTGTGGTTGCCGCGCCCGGCCGGGTCGAAACGGTACAGGAACCACCGTCCCTGCTGCGCAGCGGACAGCGGAAACCAGGCGTCCATGTCCTCGTTTCGCTCCATGTCGATGGCCCTCTCCAAATTCATCTATCGCGTCCTGTCGATTCGCGTCCTGCCGAAGCCGGTCTCGCGACCGGCGGTCCTGTGTCGCTGCGCCTCAGTCCTGGCGCGTCCAGTGCGCCGCGGCCGCGACCACGTCGCTGAGCACGCCGGCGGCGGTGATCTCCACGCCCGCGCCCGGGCCGCTGACGCACAGCGGCATGCGGTCCTGCAATTCGGTGCGGATCGAGATCAGGTTCTGGCCCGGTTCGAGCTGCGCGAACGACGAGTGCGCCGGCACCCGGCGCAGGTTGATGCGCCCGCCTTCGCGGCTGGCCTCGGCCAGCACCACCCAGCGCTCGCCCTGCTCCAGGGCGCTGGCGATGCGCGCCTTCCAGCCGGCATCGGCGACCTGCAGGGCCGGAATCAGATCGTCGGAGGCGATGTCGAGATCGGCGAAGGGCTCGATCACCAGGTCTTCGAGCTCCATCGCGAAACCGGCCTCGCGCGCCAGCACCAGCAGCTTGCGGCTGAGGTCGATCGCGCGCAGATCTTCCATCGGATCGGGCTCGGTATAGCCCAGCGCGCGCGCTTCGGCGACCGCGGCCGAGAACAGGCAGCCTTCGTGCATGCGATGCAGGATGTAGCTCAGCGAGCCCGACAGCACGCCCTGCACCGAGATCACCCGCTCGCCGCGCAGGCGCAGATCGCGCAGCGGGCCGAGCAAGGGAATCGCCGAGCCGACCGTGGTCTCGTAACGGTAGGGCACGCCGCGTTCGCGCGCGGCATGCTGCAGGTCGCGATAACTCGACAGGCTGCGCGCGTTGGCGCGCTTGTTGGCCGCGACGATGCCCATGCCGCCCATCAACAAACGCGGATAGAAATCGGCGATCTCGTCGCTGGCGGTGCAGTCGACCACCAGGGTGCGCACGCCGCCGTGGCGGCCGACGTGCGACATCAGGCGTTCGACGTCGTCGGCGCCGCGCTCGGGCATGTGTTCGTCGATCGACTCCGGGACGATGCCGTGGGTGTCGAAGGCGAAGCCGCGGCGGTCGAAACCGGCGAGCAGACGCAGATCGAGATTGGCTTCCGACAACAAGGCCGGCTGGCGATTGCCGAGCTGGCGCCGGAAGGCGCTGCCGACTTTGCCGCGGGCGCCGATCAGCACCAGGTCGACGCGGTGGGCGTCGACCACGCTGTTGCGGGCTTGGATACGTACGGGCGAGTAATCAGCCAGCATAAGTTGCGACCTCCGCTGCGTTGATGAAGCGGGCGCCGTGGCCCGGTGTGGCGGCGACGCCGCGGAATTGAGCGATGCTGCGTTCCATCGCCGCGGCATCGATGAGGAAGCCGTCGTGGCCGTGGCGCGAATTGATCTCGAGGAAGTGCGCGCCGGGAATCGATTCGCACAGCAGTTCCTGCTCGGCCGGCGGATACAGGCCGTCGCTGGAAATGGCCACGATCAGGGCCGGCTGGCGGATGCTCGCCAGGGCCGCGTCGACGCCGCCGCGGCTATGGCCGACGTCGTGCTGATCCATCGCATCGATCAGCGCCAGATAGCAATTGGCGTCAAATCGGCGGACGAAATTCTCGGCATGATGCTGCATCCAGCCGCGCACGGCGAAGTCGTCGGGAAGCTTGGCGTGAACATCGAACACCGCCGCGCCGTTGGCGCGCCCGTAACGGTCGTCGAGCGAGGCCGGGCTGCGATAGGTGGCCATGGCGATCGCGCGCGCCGCGCCGAGGCCGGCATGCGGCGCGTCCTCGCGCGGGTAGTCGCCGCCGCGGAACTTCGGGTCGGCGCGCAAGGACAGGCGCTGCGCCTCGCTCCAGCTGATGCACCAGGCCGAGTGGCGCGCGCTCGCGGCGATCACCGCGATCGACTCGACCCGCTGCGGATCGAGCAAGGCCCATTCCAGGGTCTGCAGGCCGCCCATCGAACCGCCGATCACCAACTTGATGCGGCGGATACCGAGCGCATCGGCCAAGGCCATCTGCGCACGGACCTGATCGCGGATGGTCAGCTTGGGAAAGCGCGTGCCCCAGTGGCCGCCGTCGGGATGCGGCGAGGCCGGCCCGGTGCTGCCGTAGCAACTGCCGAGCGCATTGCTGCAGACGATGAAATCGCGTTGCGGGTCGAGCGCCTTGCCGGCGCCGAACAAGGGCTCCCACCATTCGGCGGCGTCGGCCGAACCGGTCAGGGCGTGGCAGACGATGACGGCGTTGTCGCCGGCCGCGGACAGCTGGCCCCAGGTGCGATAACCCAGGGTGTAGCCGGGCAGGTTCTGCCCGAGTTCGAGCGCGAGCGGCGCGGCGCTATGCCAGTGGCGAGTCGCGGGCGATACCGGAAATTCGCTCATGTCGCTGATTCCTTTCGTGACGCGTTGAGCAGGCCGCCCGGTTCCGGATCGCGGAACCGTCCATGGACCAGCCTGCGGAGGGTTTGGTTCGTCGGGCCCGCTGCTTCAACCCGGACCGACGGGCGCGGCATCCATCTCGCCGAAACGCTCGTCGAGAAAACACGCGAGCTGGCGCACGCTGGGGTGGTCGAACAACCATTCCAGTTCGACTTCGCTGCCCAGCAGGTCTTCCAACTTGCGCGTCAAGCGCAGTCCCAACAAAGAATCCACGCCGAGTTCGGCGAAGGACTCGGTCGCCGACAACTGCGAGCGGTCCACCTCCAGCACTTCGGCCATCGCATCGATCAACCACGGTTCACGCTTGCTCATTGCCCTACCCCCAACTGCTCCATGTCTTCCGGTCCGCGAGGACCGGCGCTGCACTCACTGGCGTTACGTTTGTTGTTGTCGCGGACGCAGTCCGCGTGGCCCTCTGCGGGGCCGGTCGGTCATCCCGCGCGCTGCAAGGCACCGGCGAGATAATCCATACGACACTGGTTGCGCCGCACCTTGCCGCTCGAGGTGCGCGGCAAGGTGCCGGGCTTGATCAGCACCACCTCGGACACCGGCAAGCCATAGGCGGAATTGACCGAGGCGCGCATCGAGCCGATCACATCGCCCCACTGCGGATGGCGCCGCAGCCATTCGCGCTTGAGTTCGAACACGACCACCAATCGGCCGCTGTCGCCCTCGGCGACGTCGAAGGCGGCGCCGCCGGACTGGCGCAGCGCTTCATGGCTCTGCTCGCATTCGTCTTCGATGTCCTGCGGCACGTACTTGCGGCCGTTGACGATGATCAGGTCCTTGAGCCGGCCTGTAACGAACAACTGACCGTCGTGCAGATAACCCAGGTCGCCGGTGCGCAGGTAACCGCCCGGCGCCACCGTCTCGGCTTCGCCCTCGATGCGCGCATGGAAGGCGATCCGGTTAAGTTCGGGACGCCGCCAATAGCCTTGCGCGACGCTGGCGCCGTGCACCCAGATCTCGCCGCCCTCGCCGTCCGCCACGAGGCGGTGGGTGTGCGGATCGACGACGACCAGGCGCATGCCGACGCGCGGCGTGCCGCAGCCGACCACGGCCGCACCGTCGCGGCGATCGACCGCGGTCGCGGTGCCGCAACGCACGCCGGTGATCAGCAAGGTCGACTCGGCCATGCCATAACAGGGGTAGAAGGATTCGGCGCGGAAGCCATACTCGCCGAAACGTTCGGCGAAACGCGCCACGGTGGCGGCGCGGATCGGCTCGGCGCCGCAGAAGGCGACGCGCCACGACGACAGGTCGACGCCTTCGATCTGTTCGGGCTTGATCGCGCGCCCTGCCAGGTCGTACATGAAGTTCGGGCCGCCGCTGACGGTGACGCCGAACTTCGAAATGATCTGCAGCCAGCGTTCCGGATACTGCACGAATTCGGACGGCGACATGAAGCCGGCCGGGCAGCCGCTGTACATCAGCTGCAACACGCCGCCGACCAGGCCCATGTCGTGGAACAACGGCAAGGCGGTGAACAGCACCGAGTCCGGCGACAGTTCCATCGCGTCCTGGATCGCGGCGCAGTTATGCACCAGGTTGCCGTGACTCACGACGACGCCCTTCGGGTCGCCGGTGGAACCGGAGGTGTACTGGAAGAAAGCGTGCGCCGAAGGTTCGGGGAACGCTTGAGCCCACTGCCCGGCATCGGCGCGCAAGCCCGCCGCGTCGTGTTCGCGCAGGTCGATCTTGAGCAGTCGCTCGCCATCGAATTCGAGCTCGGTGTCGAGCAATTCGTCGCCGTCGAACAACAGCGCGCGCGCCTGGGCGTCGCCGACGATCAACTGCAGGCGGCTCTGCATCACCTGACGGCGCGGCGGCGCCGACGGCACCGCGACCACGCCGGCGAGCATGCAGGCATAGAAGGCGACTACGAAACTCTGCTGCGACTTGCACACCAATACCGCGCGCTGGCCCGACAGGCCGCGCTGCTGCAACCGCGCCGCCAGGCCGGCGGCTTGCTCGAACAGGCCGCCGAAAGTGAATACCTCCGGCTCCAACGAGGCGCCCTTGAAAAAGCGGCAGGCCACGGCGTCGGGCATGGTTCGGGCACGGTGAAGCATGATCTCGGGAAAACTTTGCACACTGACTTCCTTGAGCAAACCTTTGCTTGACTGAACTGCTTCCGTTCGAAGACCCCATGTCTGGCGTGCTTCGCTTCATGCGATATGCGGACCAACAACTCTCCATCGACGCGCGAAACCCGCGCGCCGCCGCTGGTACTTCCTTTCGATTTCCCCCTGAGTCCGAGCCGATTCGGTTCGGACGGTGCGAGCCTAATGGCGCTGGTTCGCACTCGTTGCGACGGTCGTCAACGCGATCCGCGCAACTCCGGGGCCCATGACGCTTGCCACTGCATCTTGCGTAATCGGCCCTCGCGAGGCTTATACGCTTGGCGTCTCAAGCGCGTCAAATGTACGTATGGAATCTGTGCACTTGGTCTCTACAACCACACGAAACTGAAACGCAGTCACATAAAAAATACGGCCAGGTACGTGCAACCTACACACTTCAATGCACGCGCCCTGATTCGATGTGAAGGCGATGTATTAGGCAAATCCCCAGGGAAAACACCACTTTCGAGTGCACTGACGATTTTTTCGCCAACTCGATTCACCTACATGAGCGAGAGTCATTTTATTGACGCCACATTCTCATTAAGCTATTGCTGTGTGACGTTGGTCTTTCATCGACAGCTGTTCTCGTCGAACCGATGACCGCCTATCAGCAAGGATCCGGGGACGCCATAGGCGCATGATCATTGCGATAGCCGACAACGTGATCGCACTCAAGAATCTGCAAACAAAGGATCGAAACCCCAAGGAACAGGGAAATATCCGAAACCCAGTAAACGGCATCCGGGGGATGCACAGGACACGACCCGCTTCTGCGGCCTGCCAGGCCACGGGCGGTCGCGTCTGAACGCCCGCATGGCCTGATGGGGTCGAGTATCGCGTTAGCTATCGCACGGTGGCGACTCGTGCGCCCGCCCGCTGCGGGCCGGTGCGTCTCGTCATGTGCAACGCCGAGCCGCGAGGATGGCGAACCGACGCTGCGCAGTCCGTTCTCGTCGCGACGACCTGACTACGCGCGGCAATGGCATCCGCGCCGGGCGCGCGGCGCTTCGGCTCGGCGCATGGGCAAAGGCGAAAGCCGGCGCCGCAATGGAACGTACGCATCGACACTCCGTGGGGACGGCGTCGACGGCGGAGACAGGGAGTCGTCCCCTTCACGATCATGGCGAGAGCATCGGTGAAGTTTTTTGCATTATTCAGTTCCTTTCCGCTCGCCTCGCGGTTTCTGGCCATCGTCGTCGTACCGTTGCTGGCCGCTTCGGTCTGGACCTGGTCGTCGCTGAAAGCGAGCCTGCCGCAAACGGCGAACTTGCAGATCGGCCGCGCGCAGCTCAGCCGCGGCGCCACGGCACCGGCGACGATCCGGCGCGATGCCGACGGCATGGTCCACATCCAGGCAGCGAGCGACGACGACGCTTTCTTCGCGGTCGGCTATGCGCAAGCGCAAGACCGTCTTTGGCAGTTGGAACTGCAGCGGCGCCTTGCACGCGGCCGCGTCAGCGAGATATTCGGCAAGGACAGCGTCGACACCGACGTCTGGTTCCGTACCCTGGGCCTGTACGAATCCACCGCCACCGCGTGGCCGGCACTGAGCCCGCAGGCGCAGCGTTCGCTGACCGCCTACACCGCCGGCATCAATGCCTGGATCGGCGAAGGCCACCCGCTGCCGAGCGAATTCCGCGTGTTCGGCATCGCGCCGGAGCGCTGGACCGAACGCGATTCGCTGGCCTGGATCAAGATGTTCGCGCTCGACCTGGGCGGCAATTTCCAACGCGAACTGGCGCGCTACGTCGCCCAGCGCGGCCTCGACGAAACGCAGCTGAAACCGTTCTTCCCCGATTACCCCGCCGATGCGCCGACCACGGTAGCGGCGCTGGGCGCGCGCGATGCCGCGCCGCTGGCCTCGATCGGCCGCCTGCAATCGCAGTTGCAGCGCGACTACGGCCTGGCGGTGCCGAACACCGGCAGCAATGCCTGGGTGGTGGCCGGTCGCCTGACCTCCGACGGCGCCGCCCTGCTCGCCAACGATCCGCATCTCGGCCTGCAGATTCCGTCCTTGTGGTATCCGCTCAGCATCCAGGCGCCGGGGTTGAAAACCTCGGGCATGAGCCTGGTCGGCCTGCCGGTGGTGGTGTTCGGACGCAACGAGCGCCTCGCCTGGGGCGGCACCAATATGATGGCCGACACCCAGGACTTGTTCTTCGAGCGCGTCGACCGCGGCAGCGAGCATTACGAAACCGGCGCCGGTTGGCAGGCGTTCGCGGTGCGCGAGGAGCGCATCGAGGTGCGCGCCGATTTCCCGCGGCAGTTGCGCGAGCAGTACGCGCCGGTCGCCTTGAAGGTCCGCTCGACCCGGCACGGGCCGATCATCAGCGATCGCTACGGCGTGTTCGATCAACCGGTGGCGCTGCGCTGGACCGGGCTCGACCCGGGCGACACCAGTTACGAGGCGTTCTTCCGCCTCGGTTATGCGAAAGACTGGGACGGCTTCCGCCAGGCTCTGGCCTTCCACGTCGCCCCGGCAATGAACATGGTCTACGCCGACCGCGAGGGCAACATCGGTTACCTCGGCGCCGGTCGCCTGCCGTTGCGCAAACAGGGCGAAGGCACCCTGCCCTCGCCGGGCTGGGACGAAGCCTACGGCTGGTCCGGCGAAGTGCCGCCGGCGCAATGGCCGCAAAGCTACAACCCGCCTTCGGGCTACATCGTCACCGCCAACAACAAGGTCGCCGGCGATGGCTACCCG
Organism: Lysobacter sp. 22409; assembly: GCF_052045105.1. Taxonomy (NCBI): domain Bacteria; kingdom Pseudomonadati; phylum Pseudomonadota; class Gammaproteobacteria; order Lysobacterales; family Lysobacteraceae; genus Lysobacter; species Lysobacter sp. 22409. Next base: position 9,641 of record NZ_JBQEOE010000023.1, read on the forward strand.
TATTTCGTCTCGCACGACTGGGCTTCGCCGGCGCGCGCGCGCCGCATCGAGCAATTGCTGCGCGAGCGCATCGACACCGGCAAGCGCCTGGGCGTGGCCGACATGCAGCGGATCCAGGCCGACACCCTCGACCTGGAAGCGGCGGCGCTGATCGGCGAGTTGCGCAAGCGTCTTTCCAAACTCTCCGACAGCAGGCTTTCGGACGGCAACGCCCCGGACAAGATGGGGGAACACCGCGCGCAAGCGGCCCGCCATCTCAAGGACTGGAACGGCGACATGCGCGCCGACAGTCAGGCCGCGGCGATCTTCCACGCCTGGATGCGGCACTTCCGCGAGCGCGTCTACGCCGACCGCCTGCAGGCGAACTGGGGCGAGACCGAGGGCGAAGACATCCTCGACGGGCTCGTCGAAGGCGTCGGCCTGGATCAGCTGACCGCGCTGCTGCGCGCCGACGGCGCGGGCTGGTGCGACCGCCCCGCCACCGCCGCGCGCGAGGCCTGCGACCAGGCCCTGGCGGCCTCGCAGGAACGCGCGTTGTGGGAGTTGTACAAACTCAAGGGCGACTGGAGCATGGACAGTTGGCGTTGGGGCGAGGTCCAGCACACCGTGTACCGGCATACGCCCTTCAGCCAGTGGAAGCCGTTCGACAAACTGTTCGAGCGTCGCGTCGGCAACGGCGGCTCGCCGAATTCGGTCAACGTCGCCGGCGCCGCCTACGCCGGCTCGGACGGTTATCTGCAGGCCTTCGGCGCCGGCTTCCGGCAAGTGATCGCGTTGCGCCGCGACGCGGTGCAGCACCACTACATGAATTCCACCGGCCAGTCCGGCAACGTGTTCAGCCCGCACTACGACGACAGTGTCGAAGCCTTCCGCAATGTCGAATACCGCAGGCTGGAGGCGAGCTACGACCGGCCCGCCGCCGCGCCCCGCGCAGGCCAGGCCACAGGAGCCGCCGAATGAAACTGTTCGCCGAGTATTCGCGCCGCGCGCCCAACAAAGTGTTCTTCTCGATCCTGCTGGGCGGCCTGTCGGGCATCTGCTATTCGTTGCTGATCCCGCTGGTGATGAACGTGCTCAAGCAAGGCGACCCGCGCCTGCACACGATCGCGGCCGCGCCGACCCGGCTGTTCTCGCTGGAGATCGCCAACGCCCCGTTCGCCCTGGTGTTCACGCTGGTGTGCGTGTTCATCCTGATCACCCGGACCTTGTCGCAGGTGGTGCTGACCCGGGTCGCGATCGACGTCGCCTCCAGCCTGCGCACCCGCCTGTACGACCGCATCGCCCAGGCGCCGCTGTCGGCGCTGGAGAAGATCGGCCACTCGCGGCTGATCGCCGCCCTGACCTCGGACGTGCCACGCATCGTGTTGGGCGCGCGCATGTTCCCGGACATGCTGATCAACCTGGTCATGCTGCTGGGCATGCTCGGCTTCTTGCTGGTGCTCAACGCCGATCTGTTCTGGTTCGTGCTCGGCTGCATCGCCTTCGGTGTGGTCACCTATCAAATCCCGATGCTGATCGGCGGGCGTTATTTCAACAGCGCGCGCCAGCATTTCGACCACCTGCAGGAATCGATCCAGGGCCTCATCCACGGTATCAAGGAGCTCAAGCTCGACGACGCCAAGCGCGAGGCCTTCTTCGACAAGGTGCTGATGCACTGCGAACGCTCGGTGCAGAAGGACGAGAAGACCGGCTATACGATCCTGCGCGCGGCCAGCAACTACGGCGACCTGCTGAGTTTCTTCGTGATCGGCTCGATCGTGTTCATCGTGGTCAACTACCGCACGATCAGCAACGAGCAGTTGATCGGGGTGATCATGGCGCTGCTGTACATCGCCGGGCCGATCTCGGCGATCCTCGGCTTTTTGCCGCAGATCTCGATCTCGCGCGTATCGATCCAGCGCGTGGCCAAGCTGTTCGAGGAGATCCCGCAGGAGACCATCTCGGCCGTGCAGGAGCCGGCGCGCGACTGGGACAGCGTGCGTTTCGAGCAGGTCAGCTACCGCCACGGCAGCAAGGACGACAAGGACGACGGCTTCCGGGTCGGCCCGCTCGACCTGGAGTTCCGCAAGGGCGAGATCAGCTTCATCGTCGGCGGCAACGGCTCGGGCAAGTCGACCCTGAGCAAGCTGCTGACCCTGCACTACCGCGCGGTCGGCGGCACCATCCGCTTCGGCGAGCACGCCGTCAGCGACGATTCGATCGGCACCTACCGGCAGTCGGTCAGCGCGATCTATTCCGACTATCACCTGTTCGACCAGATCCTCGGCGCCGACGACGACCAGCTCAAGGCGACCGTCGACCACTACCTCAAGGCCCTGCACCTGGACCGCAAGGTCAGCTACCGCGACGGCCGCTTCTCCACCCTCGCCCTGTCCGACGGCCAGCGCCGGCGCATGGCCCTGCTGGCCTCGATCATCGACGACAAAGAACTGTATTTGTTCGACGAATGGGCCGCCGACCAGGACCCGACCTTCAAGGCCGTGTTCTATCACGAGATCCTTCCGGCGCTGAAGGCGCGCGGCAAGGCGATCGTCGCGATCACCCACGACGACCGCTATTTCGATGTCGCCGACCAGTTGATCGTGATGGAGGAAGGCCGCGTCGCCCGGGTCGAGCGTCGCGAGACGCGCGCGGCGCAGGAACTCCCGTTGCCGCGCGCGCAAGCTTTCGTCATGGCCGGCTGACAGGCGCCGCGGCCGCGGCCGATTTCGCCTCGCCGCTGTTAACCTCGCCGGTCTTCGCATCGCCCTCGGCCTCGCGCCGCTGGGTGTCGGCGATCAGCACTTCGCGCGCGGTGCGGCGCACCGCTTCGGGATCGGCCTTGCGCAGATCGGCGTCGGCGGCCAGGCCGAGCTTCGTCGCCACCTCGGCGGTGACGCGCTTGTTGGCGTAGGGATGCGGGTGATCGGGTTCGTCGTCCTGGCTGCGATAGAAACGGTCGAGCAGTTTCTCGCGGGTGGTATCGGCCTGGGCCAGTTCGACCAGCTTGGCGCGGTACTCCAGGGTCCAGGCCGGCATCTTCGGCCAGCGCTTCATGTCGGCGAAATGCTGGGCCTCGTGGCCGAGGAAGCTGACCCGGAAGTCTTCGCCCTTCATGTCGCCGTAGGAACTGCGCACTGCGTACAGGCCCTCGGGCTTGGCCCAACCGGCCGCGCCGGTGCGCTCGCATGAGGTGTAGTGGCCCCAGCCGCGGCTGACCCAACCGTCCATCACGAACACCTTCACCGGCTGCCGCTCGCCGCTCGGCAGATCGACGGTGTAAGCCCGCTCCTCCTGCCGGCCCCACAGCATCAGGTCGTACAACGGCGGCGTGCGGCCCTGCAGCGGATGAAAGCCGCGTTTGCGCAGTTCGACGTTGATGCGTTCGTTCAAGCCTTCGAAAGCTTCTTCGGTCGGTGCCGGCGCGGACTCGCCGATCAGCGCGGCCAGATCCGTCTTCAAGCGCGCCTCTTCGGCCGGACGCACCGCCGGATCGCGCAACGCCTTCCACCAATAGCGCTGATACACCTCCAGCACGCTGCGCGCGAACGGATCGGCGACGGTGCCGGCCAGGTACGGCGGCGTGCTGCGGTCGTGACGGCTGAGCATGCAGGCGCGGAATGCGGCGTCCTTGGCATTGAATTCCTCCAGCGGCGCCGCCTTCAAGGTGCTCAGCGCGGTCGGCATGTCGGCGCGCAGCGACGCGCCGAGCGCATCGTTGACCGCCTTGGCCGCAACCGGGCCGCTGGCGGGGATCGTCGTCGATGCGCCGCTCGCCGCCCAGGCGAGCAGGACGGGCAAGGCCGTGGCGGCGGCAAGTCGGGTGAGGTTCATGGCCTGGCTCCTGGTGCGCCGGCGGCGCGTTGGAGACATTAAGCCGCGATGGCCAGGGGCCGGTCTTGTACGCAATTGATCTGTTGCCGGAGCCGGCCGCGGACCTGTTCGCGCAGCCGCGCCGGCGTGCAGCCGGCATGGGCGACGACGATGCGGTGCAGATGGCTCTGGTCGCTGAAGCCGGCGGCGGCGGCGACTTCGGCCAGCGATGCATTGCCGGCCAGCAGCTGCAACGCATGACGCCAGCGCGCTTCGCGGCGCAGCGCCTGTGGCGACATGCCGTAGGTGCGGGTCAAGGCGCGGCTGGCATGCTCGGCGGAAACGCCCAGGCGACGCGCGAGGGTGCCGATCTCGTCGTCGCATTCGGCCATCGTGCGCAGCAGTTCGCCCTGCCAATCGGGCACCACCACGGCCGTCTGCGGCGTTGCGCAGGCCAGCAGTTCCGACAGGCGCTGCGGACAACGCGCGAACACTTCCTGGGCTTCGCGCAGGTCGTGCACCTGCCAGGCGCTGGCGGCGAAGACGAAGCGATCGTTCGGCAATTCGATATTGATCGCGCTCGCGCCGAGGCGGCCGAAACGATCGCCGTGGGCGTGATACGGCGGATGCAGCACCAAGGTGCCCGGGCCGCACGGCAAGGGGCCGTCGAGACTGGATTCGGTGTAGTCGCCGTCCAGCACCAGCGCCGCGTACGGCGCGTGGTGGCGGTGCGTCGCCAGGATCGCGCCGCGATCGTGGCGGGTGCGATAGGCGAGCCCGGAACTCACTTGCCCGAACCTGCCTTGGCCGGGTCGCGCGCGCGGCGCAGGTAATCGGCCAGACCGCCGAGTTGCAGCCCCTGCACCTTGTCGACCAAGGCGGCGAATTTGCTGAGGTCGTCGGGCGTGTAACCGCCGGCGCGGTAATGCAGGGCGATGCGGGTGCCGCCGTCGTTGACCGGGCTCAGGCGGAACTCCATCGCCCCGCCCAGGCCCATGCCCTGCAGCGGCCCGAGGCCGCCGAGCAGGCGCAAGGTCTTGCCGGGGTCGACGAAGCTGACCGTCATGTGCTGGGCTTGTTGTTGGCCGTTGCGGCCGATCTCGCAGAAGCAGCCGCCGGCGCGGGCGTCGATCGACAGGGTCGATTCGGCGCCCCACCAGGTGTGGTCCTTGGGCCACCAACGGTCGACGTCTTCGACCAGGGCCTTCCATGCGGTGGCCTGGTCGACCGGGACGACCTGCTCGTTCTCGATAGTGAACCCGTTCGGCGCCGCGTCCTTGACCGCGGCCACGGCGTGGCCGGTGCCAAGCAAGGCCAACCCCAGCGCTCCGACCCATCCGAGCCGGCTCAGTCCGATTCGGGCCAGTCCGATTCGATCCGATCCGCTCCGACCCAATCCGCTCCGATCCGATCCGACCCTGCGCATCGCCGCTCTCCCCTCGCCGGCCGCGCCGGCGTTCGAGGGGATTAGGAACCGCCGCCTACGCTCCGCGCAAGCGACGGAAGTTGGGGGCCGGCGGCTAGGCCAGGCGCCCTTCAGCCGTCCAGTTCAGCCCAGCGCGCATAGGCCGCGTCGAGCGTGGCCTGGGCCTCGGCGAGGGTCGCGTTGTGGGCGTTGATCGCGGCGGCGTCGCGCTGGTAGAAGGACGGCTGGTTCATCTGCGCGGTGAGTTCGGCCAAACGCGTTTCCAAGGCCTCGATCTTCGCCGGCAGTTGCTCGAGTTCGCGCGCGTCCTTGTAGCTCAGCTTGCGCTTGGCGACGACCGGTGCGGCCGCTTCGGCGTCCGGCTTCGGGGCCACGGTCTTGTTGGCAACGCTCCTGGCCGCAGCGTTGGCGCGCTGACGCACCCAGTCGCTGTAGCCGCCGACGTATTCGCCGACCCGGCCTTCGCCTTCCATGACCAGGGTCGAGGTCACCACGTTGTCGAGGAAGTCGCGGTCGTGGCTGACCAGCAGCAAGGTGCCGGTGTAGTCGCCGAGCAATTCTTCCAGCAGCTCCAGGGTCTCGACGTCGAGGTCGTTGGTCGGTTCGTCCATCACCAGCAGGTTGGACGGTTGCGCGAACAGCTTGGCCAGCAGCAGGCGATTGCGCTCGCCGCCGGACAATCGGGTGATCGGCGCACGCGCGCGCTCGGGGGTGAACAGGAAGTCCTGCAGGTAGCCGATGATGTGCTTCTGCTTGCCGCCGACCTCGACGTATTCGCGGCCCTCGGCGACGTTCTCGATCGCGTTCCAGTCCTCGCGCAGGGTCGCGCGGTACTGGTCGAAATACGCGACCTGCAGCTTGCTGCCTTCGCGCACTTCGCCGGCGCTCGGCTTGAGGTCGCCGAGCAAGGTCTTGAGCAGGGTGGTCTTGCCGCTGCCGTTGGGGCCGATCAGGCCGATGCGGTCGCCGCGGAAGATCGTCGTCGACAGATTGCTCAGCAAGGGCTTGCCGCCGTAGTCGAAGCTGACGTCCTTGGCCTCGATGACCTTGCGCCCCGAGGACTCGGCCTGGGCGAAGTCCATGCGCACGTTGCCGACGGTGTCGCGGCGCGCCTGGCGTTCGTTGCGCATCGCCTTGAGCCGGCGTACGCGGCCTTCGTCGCGGGTGCGGCGGGCCTTGATGCCCTGGCGGATCCACACTTCTTCTTGCGCCAGCAGCTTATCGAAGCGGGCGTTTTCCTGGGCCTCGGCGTTCAGGCGCTCTTCGCGGCGGCGCACGTAGTTGTCCCAGTCGCCGGGCCAGCTGGTGACCTGGCCGCGATCGATCTCGACGATGCGGGTGGCGAGCGAACGCAGGAAGCGGCGGTCGTGGGTGACGAACAGCAGCGCGCCCTGCCAGGACTTGAGGAATTGTTCGAGCCAGTCGATGGCTTCGATGTCGAGGTGGTTGGTCGGTTCGTCGAGCAGCAGCAGGTCGGGCGCCGAAACCAGCGCGCGCGCCAGCAGCACGCGCCGCTTCATGCCGCCGGACAGACCGGAGAACGCGGCTTCGCCGTCCAGGCCGAGGCGGTCGAGGGTTTCGGTGACGCGCTGATCCAGGCCCCAGCCGTTGGCGGCCTCGATCTTGGTCTGCACGTCGGCCAGGGCGTCGCCGTCGAAGGGTTCGGCGTGGCTCAGGTGATGGTATTCGGCCAGCCAGTGGCCGAGCTCGCCGAGGCCGTCGGCGACCACGTCGAACACCGTGCCGCTGGCGCCGGGCGGCACTTCCTGTTCGAGCCGGGCGATGCGCACGCCGGATTCGCGGCGGATTTCGCCGTCGTCGGCCTGCAGTTCGCCGGCCAGCAGTTTCATGAGAGTGGACTTGCCCGCGCCGTTGCGACCGATCAGGGCGATGCGTTCGCCCGGTTCGATGGACAGTTCGACGTTTTCGAGCAGGAGCGGGCCGCCGACGCTGTAGTCGGCGTTCTGTACGGTAATCAGGGGCATCCGACCATTCTACCGGGCGCGGCGCGCCAATCGGCAGGTCGGGTCGGGCGGCCGGGGCGGGCCGGCGGCCCCGTGGTTCAGCCGCAAGGCCGCGCCAACGGAGGCTGGCGGACGCAGGCGCCGACCCGCCGGGCGGCGCATACTTGGCCACGGGCGCCCGCCATCCGCTGCGACGCGCCGCCATCGAACGAGGAAGAGATCATGAGCAAGGGAATGGACCGCAAGAAGGAAACCAAGAAGAAACCGGCCAAGACCATGAAGGAAAAGCGCGCCGAAAAGAACGAAAAGAAGACCACCAAGGGCTTCGCCCCGGTCTGAACGACCGGCCCGGCGGCTGCGGCGGCGCCGCGGCGCCGGCCGTCATCGGGCCACGGCCGCCGCGCGATGCGAGTCGTCGGCGCGGCGCAGCCGGGCGGCCCGGGATCGACGGCGGCCAGCGCCGTCGGCGACACCGGCCCGCCCTCGCCACTCTGCCGTCGCCACTCTGCCGCCGCCGCGCTTAGGTGCGCGCGAGCAAGGGAAACCGGTGCGGCCCCGCCGGCAAGACCAGATTCCGCACGAACAGATCGGCGTCGGCCTCCGCCGCGACCGCACGGGCCCGCGGCCACAGCCGTTCCGGGGTGAAGCCGAAACGCACCGTGTGGATCGGCTGCGCGATCAAATGCGGCAGCGCCGCCGACAGATCCAACGGCCGGGTCGCGAACACGTCTTCGATCGTCAGTACGCCGTCCTCGACCTCGGCGAACACCCAGGTGTCGTCGTCGAGCCGGTGCGCAGGGCTGGCGTAGCCGTTGGCGACGTACCAGGTCGCGATGCGGCCGTAATCGCGCGCGGCGAAGCGTGCGCTGACCGGCGACGCCGCGGCCGCCGAACGCAGGAAGGCTTCGCGGATTTCGCCGTCGGCAAGGTCGAGGGCGGCGGCGCGAACGATGCGGCCCTCGCCCGCCGGCTCGGCTTGCAGCTCGGCTTCGAACAGTGTTTGCGGCGCCGGCGCGAAGCCGAAGCGCGGGTAGAAGTCGAGCACGCTGTCGTTGGCGAACAAGAACACCGGCGCTTGCCCGCAATACGCCAGCGCGGCCTGCATCGCCCTGCGCGCCAGCCCCTGCCCGCGCGCCTGCGGCAGGCAGCCGACGGCGCCGAGCTGATAACCCACAAGCTCGCGCCCCTCGACCAGCAAGCGCATGCGCGACACCGAGGCGTTGGCGAGCACGCGGCCGTCGTCGCCGACGATGCAGAACGCGCGGTAGTCCTCGCCCCACTGCCGCCATTCGCACCAACGGCGGAAATCGGCCTGGCGGAAAACCTGCGAGACGTAATCGCAATACGCGCCATGCCATGCGGCATCGTCGCGGTCGACGACACGGAGTTCGAGAAGCGGGTTCATGGCAGCGGATTCTGCGGCAAACCCCATGGGTTCGCGATGCCCGCTCAGGAACTACGCACTCATGAGCTGCACGACAGCATCGAGCAACCGGCGCGGTCGCGGGCCCATTCCGGGCGGCGCGCGGCATAGACGTCGCGGCCCGGCTGGTCCTCGTACGGCCGGCGCAGCACCTCCAGCAGTTCGGCGATGCCTTGCAGGTCGCCCTGCCCGGCGCGGTCGATGGCCTGCTGGGCCAGATAATTGCGCAGCACGTAACGCGGGTTGGCGGCGTTCATGACGGCGATGCGCTGGTCCGCGGGCCAGGCGTCGGCGCGCGCGCGTTCGGCGTAAGCCGCCAGCCAGGCACGCAAGGCCGCCTCGCCTGTCGCGCCCAGTTCGGCGTCGTAATAGGCCTCGGCGAAAGCCTGCGATTCCGGCTGCGTCTGCGCGATATCGACCGAAGCCAGGGCGCGGAAGAAGATCGTCATGTCGACCTGATGGCGGTGCAGCCACTCGCGCAGTTGCTGCATCAGCTCGACATCGCCGTCGCCGCATTCGCGCAGGCCGAGCTTGCGCGCGATGCTGTCGCGCTCGGCGAGGTTGTAGGCGTCGACATAACGGCGCAGGCCGTCCTGCAAGGCCTCGACCGGCAGCAACAGCGACAGCGCCCCGGCCAACCGGCTGAGGTTCCAGTACGCCACCTGCGGCTGCTGGCCGTAACGGTAGCGGCGCTGGCCGGCGTCGGTGGTGTTCGGCGTCCAGTCCGGGTCGTAGTCGTCGATCCAGCCGTAGGGGCCGTAGTCGATGGTCAGGCCGAGAATCGAAAGATTGTCGGTATTCATCACGCCATGGACGAAGCCGACCCGCATCCAGTGCGCCATCGTCACCGCGGTACGTTCGCAGACTTCGCCGAACCAGGCGCCGTAGCGGGCCTCGCCCTCGCCGCCCAGGTGCGGGAAATCGCGGGCGATGCAGAAGTCGACCAGTTGCCGCAGCAGTTCGGTCTCGCCGCGCGAGGCCGGCAGCTCGAAATTGCCGAAGCGAATGAACGACGGCGCGACCCGGCACACGACCGCGCCGGGCTCGGCCTGCGGATGGCCGTCGTAGAACATATCGCGCACCACGTCCTCGCCGGTGCCGACCAGGCTCAGCGCGCGCGTGGTCGGCACGCCGAGGTGGTGCATGGCCTCGCTGCACAGGAATTCGCGCACCGACGAACGCAGCACCGCGCGGCCATCGGCGGTACGCGAGTACGGCGTCGGGCCGGCGCCCTTGAGCTGCAGTTCCCAACGCTCGCCGGCGGCGTTGACGACTTCGCCGAGCGAAATCGCGCGGCCGTCGCCGAGCTGCCCGGCCCAATGGCCGAACTGATGGCCACCGTAATTGGCCGCATACGGCTGCATGCCGTCGAGCAAGGCATTGCCGCCGAACACCTCGGCGAAGGCCTGGCTGGCGACCTCGTCCTCGCTGAAACCCAGGCGTTCGGCCATCTCCGCCGACCAGGCCAACAACCGCGGCGCCGCCACCGGGGTCGGGTCGACCCGCGAATACAGCGCGCCATGCACCTGGCGTATGCCCGGTGCGGTGTCGGGGTCGCCGGGAAGTTCGCGGACGAAGGCGTTGTCGAAGTGCGGCGAATGCATGCGGGGCTACGGGGCTCGAAAGAACGGGGCTCGAAAGGACGATGCTCGGAAGAAAGGCAGCGCCGGCGTGGCGACGCGTTCCCCATCAGTGGGCCCGGACCGGGCCGAAACCAAGCCGGCGCGGGTTCGGCTCGGCAGTCAGCTCAGCAGCGAGTACGGCCCGCCCTTCTGCAGGGCGCGCTGGTAGGCCGGCCGCGCCTGGATGCGTTCGACGAAAGCCTGCATGCGCGGCCGTTCGCGATCCTTGGCGCGGGCGACCGCCGCTTCGACCGGGAAACTCATCTGGATGTCGGCGGCGGTGAAGCGATCGCCCGCGAACCACTCGTGCTTGCCCAATTCGCTTTCGATGTAGTCCAGATGCAGGGCCAGTTGCGGACCGACGAAGGCCGACACCGCCTTGTCGGCGATGCCGCGGGCGATGGGCTTGGCGAAAAACGGCATCGGCGCGCGGCGCAATTTGGAGAACACCAGGTTCAACAGCAAGGGCGGCATCGCCGAACCTTCGGCGTAATGCAGCCAGTAGCGATAACGCAGGCGTTCCTCGCCGTCCAGCGGCTGCAGCGGCGGCGACAGACGATGGCTGCTGTCGAAGCGCTCGCTCAGGGTCTCGATGATCGCGGCCGATTCGGCCAGCACCCGGCCGTCGAGCTCGACCACCGGCGACTTGCCGAGCGGATGGACCGCGCGCAGTTCCGGCGGCGCCAGCATGGTCTTGGCGTCGCGCTGGTAATGCACGATCTGGTACGGCAGTTCCAGCTCTTCGAGCAGCCACAGCACGCGCTGCGAGCGCGAGTTATTGAGGTGATGGACCTTGATCATGCGCGGCGCCCCACTGAGATGGCCGCCAGGACCGCGGCGGAGACGAACATGGTAGCGGGCCGCGGGCGACGGCAGGCGACGCGGCGCACGGCTTGGCGCGACAATGCCGGATCGTTGCCGAAGCCGACCTCGCCCGCCTCATGACCGACACCCCCGCGCCGCAGATCTGGGTCGATGCCGATGCCTGCCCCGGCGCGATCAAGGAGATCCTGTTCCGCGCCGCCGACCGCGCCCGGGTGCAGGTGACCCTGGTCGCCAATCAGTGGCTGCGCACGCCGCCGTCGCCCTATATCCGCGCGATCCAGGTGCCCGGCGGCTTCGACGTCGCCGATGCGCAGATCGTCGAGCGCGTGGTCGCCGGCGACTTGGTGGTCACCCAGGACATCCCGCTGGCGGCGCTGGCCCTGCAAAAGCATGCGGTCGCACTGAATCCGCGCGGCGAGCTGTACACCGCGGACAACATCGCCGAACGCCTGTCGATGCGCAATTTCATGGACGAGTTGCGCGGCGCCGGCGTGCAGACCGGCGGCCCGGCGGTGTTTCATGCGCGCGACCGCCAGGCTTTCGCCGCGCAACTCGACCGCTGGCTGGCGCAGCGGCCGCGCTGAACCTTCGATTCAATCGCGCGCCGCGGCGATGCGCGCACTGGCCGCGACCGCGACCAGCGCCGCACCCAGCAGCACGAACGCCACCGGCAAGCTGCTGAACTTGGCGACCCAGCCGATCGCGGCCGGCCCCACCAGGATGCCGGCATAACCCAGCGTACTGACCGCGGAGATCGCCGGACCGGCCGGCATCGCCGTCTGCCGGCCTGCGGCGCTGAACAGGATCGGCACGATGTTGGAGGCGCCGAAACCGACCAGGGCGAAACCCAGCAAGGTCGGCAAGGCGCCCGGCGCGAGCGCCGCCAAGGCGAAACCCGCAGCGGCGCAGGCACCGCCGGCCGCCAGCACCGGGCGCGGGCCGAAACGGTGGACGATGCGGTCGCCGCTGAAACGTCCGATGGTCATCGCCAAGGCGAACACGGCGTAGCCGATGCCGGCCACGCTGGCCGCGACGCCGCGCTGCGACACCAGCAGCAAGGCGCTCCAGTCGAGCATCGCGCCCTCGGCCAGGAACACGATGAAACACAAGGCGCCGATCAGGATCACCACGCCGTGCGGCAACGCGAACATCGAGCCGCCGCCGTGGCTGTCGTCGCCATAGCGCAACAGGCCGCGACTGCCGGCCAACATCAACAGGGCCAAGACCACCGCGACGCTCATCGCCGCGATCGCAGGCGCCGCCTGCAGCCACAGCAGCACGCTGACCAGACCCGCGCCGGCGATGCCGCCGACGCTGAAAAAGCCGTGGAAACCCGACATCAGCGCACGCCCGCTGGCCTTCTCGACGATCACCGCCTGGATGTTGATGGCGACGTCGATGGTGCCGATGGCGGCGCCGAACACGAACAGGGTCAAGGCCATCGCCGGCACGCCGGAGAAATGCGTGAGCAAGGGCAAGGCCGCGCAGACCACGGCGCTGGCGAGCAGGATCACCCGGCGGCAGCCGTAACGCGCGGCGATGGCGCCGGTCAGCGGCATGGTCACCAGCGAACCGGCGCCAAGCGCGAGCAACAGCAGCCCGAGCATGCCCTCGTCGATGCCGGTGCGGGCCTTCGCATACGGCACCAGCGGCGCCCAGGCCGCCATCGCCAGGCCGGCGATGAAGAAGGCGATGCGGGTCGACAGGCGCTCGCTCGCGCCGATCGGCGCGTCGGCCCGCGCGGCATCCGTCGTCGCAGTGGCGCTGGCGTTTTCGCGTTCGCCCGCGGCGCTTGCCTCGTTATCCGCCGCAACGGCGGCGGGATCGAATTCGGTCATGATCGTTCTCGGTTCGATGGCGGCGTGTCGCCGCGACAGGACGATGCGGAAGGCATCGGCGCCCAGGCTGTTGGTCATGCGCTGCTCTAATCGGCAGGTTCGGCGCGCAGCACGCGCGCGGCATCAGTCGGTGGTTCGGCGCGCAGCACGCGCGCGCCGAGTCGAGCGAAGGCTTCGGCCTCGGCGGCGTCGCCGCCGTGCTCGATCACCAGCGCCTGCACACCCTCGGCCGGCCACACCGTGTACGGCGCGGCAGTGCCGAGCTTGTCGTCGGTGGCCACCGCCACCACCGCTCCGCTGGCGGCGGCGACTGCGCGCTTGAACTGCGCATCCTCGTAGTCGATCGCGCTGATGCCGGCCTGTGCATCGGCGCCGCAGACGCCGACGAAATACAGATCGCTGACGATCGCCGCGGCGTCGCGGATCGCGCCGCTACCCAGGCTGGCGCCGACGTGCGGATCGACGCGGCCGCCGATCACGATCAGCTCGATGTCGTCGCGTTGCGCGAGCAGGGCCGCGATCGCCGGCGCATTGGTCGCTACGGTCAGGTCGAAATCGCGCGGCAAGACCTCGGCGATGGCGATGTTGGTCGAGCCGGCATCGAGGAACAGCAACTGCCCGCGTTCGACCAAGGCCAACGCGGCGCGCGCCAGCGCCGCCTTGCGGGTCGGCGCCTGGGTCCGGCGCTGCGCCAGCGAACCGTGATCGGGCGCCATCGGCAAGGCCCCGCCATAGACCCGCCGGCATTGCCCGGCCGCGGCCATCTCGCGCAGGTCGCGGCGGATGGTGTCGTGGGAGACCTCGAGTTCGCGGGCCAGGTCGACCGCGATCACCCGGCCCTCGGCCAGCAAGCGCTCCAGGATCAGGCGATGACGCTGTTGCGGCAACAGTTCCTCAGCAGACATTTCGGCTCAATCGTTAATGATTGAGATCAATTGTGCACAAACGTGCAAACGAAGCAAGTTGCAGCCGACGGGTCGCCCGCAAAGGACCGATCCGGCACAGCCGACGTCGGGGCGAGCCGGAAGATCGTCGAAACCCACCCGATCGCCCTCGCCGGCCGTCCCGCACCTGTACCCAGGATGCCCGCCGAAACTACGACCGAGCCGTAGCTCCACACTCATAGGAGTAAACTGGTGGGTCTTCCGACCGGCATCGCCGGCGCTGCTGAGCCTCGTTATGAGCGCCGACCTGACCAATACCGCCCCCGATACCCCGAAATTCACCGACCTCGCCCTGTCCGAGCCGCTGCTGCGCGCGCTCAAGGACGTCGGCTACGAGTCGCCCTCGCCGATCCAGGCCGCCACCATCCCGCCGCTGCTCGAAGGCCGCGACCTGCTCGGCCAGGCCCAGACCGGCACCGGCAAGACCGCGGCGTTCGCGCTGCCGATCCTGGCCCAGATCGATCCCAAGCAGTTCAAGCCGCAGGCCCTGGTGCTGGCACCGACCCGCGAGCTGGCGATCCAGGTCGCCGAGGCCTTCCAGAAGTACGCCGTGCACCTGCCCGGCTTCCACGTGCTGCCGATCTACGGCGGCCAGAGCTATTACCCGCAGCTGCAGGCGCTCAAGCGCGGCGTGCACGTCGTGGTCGGTACGCCCGGCCGCGTCATCGACCACCTCGACCGCGGCACCCTGGACCTGTCCGAGCTGCGTTGCCTGGTGCTCGACGAAGCCGACGAAATGCTGCGCATGGGCTTCATCGACGACGTCGAGAACGTCCTCAAGAAGACCCCGGAATCGCGCCAGGTCGCACTGTTCTCGGCGACCATGCCGAGCCAGATCAAGCGCATCGCCCAGACCTATCTGAAAGAGCCGGTCGAGATCGCGATCAAGTCGACCACGACCACCGCCGCCAACATCCGCCAGCGCTATTGGTCGGTCAGCGGCGTGCACAAGCTCGACGCGCTGACCCGCATCCTCGAGGCCGAACCCTACGACGCGATGATCGTGTTCTCGCGCACCAAGCTCGGCACCGAAGAGCTGGCCGAGAAGTTGTGCGCACGCGGCCTGTCGGCCGCTGCGATCAACGGCGACGTGCAGCAGGCGCAGCGCGAGAAGACCATCCAGAACCTCAAGGACGGCAAGATCGACGTGCTGGTCGCCACCGACGTCGCCGCGCGCGGCCTCGACGTGGACCGCATCAGCCACGTGCTGAATTACGACATCCCCTACGACACCGAAAGCTACGTCCACCGCATCGGCCGCACCGGCCGCGCCGGCCGCAAGGGCGAGGCGATCCTGTTCGTGACCCCGCGCGAGCGCGGCATGCTGCGCGCGATCGAGCGCGCCACGCGCCAGCCGATCGAGCCGATGGAGCTGCCGAGCGTCGAGACCGTCAACGAACAGCGCGTCGCGCGCTTCCTCGGCCGCATCACCGAAGCCCTGGAAAGCGCCGATCTCGGCCTGTTCCGCGAAATGGTCGAACGCTACGAGCGCGAGAAGAACGTGCCGGCGGTCGAGATCGCCGCGGCACTGGCCAAGGTGGTCCAAGGCGACAGCCCGCTGCTGCTGACCCCGCCTCCGGCGGCGCGTTACGAGCGCGAAGAACGCGACGGCCCGCGCGAACACCGCGGCGCGGCGACGCGCAAGTTCGTCGAGCGCGACAACGCCTCGAATTCCGGCGCGCACCGCAAGGAATACCGCCAGACCGACGCGCGTCCGCCGCGCGAAGGCGAGCGCGCCCCGGCGCCGCGTCGCGAAGACCGTCAGTACACCCCGCCGTCGGCGCGCCCGTCCAACAAGGCCGAATCGCTGTTCGACGACGAGTCGCCGGCACCGCGCGCCGAGCGCAGCCCGCGCGGCGCGCCCGAAGTCGGCATGGAAACCTTCCGCATCGAAGTCGGCCACGCCCATGGCGTCCAGCCCGGCAACATCGTCGGCGCGATCGCCAACGAAGCCGACCTGGAAAGCCGCTACATCGGCCGCATCGACATCCGCGACGACTACACCCTGATCGACCTGCCGGAAGGCATGCCGCGCGAACTGATGGAGCACCTGAAGAAGGTGCGCGTGGCCGGTCACCCGCTGCGCATCCAGCACGCCAGCCCCGGCGACACCGAAGGCGGCCGCAGCCGTCGTCCGGGCCCGGGCGGCCCGCGTGGTCCCGGCGGCCCCGGTGGCCCGCGCGGTCCGGGCGGCCCCGGCGGCCCGAAGTCGCACGGTGGCCCGCGCAAGCCGTTCAAGCCGCGCCCGCCGCGCTGAGTCGAGCTGAGGGGTGATGCCCCCCTTCTCTCGCGTTCGGGAGAAGGGGGCGGAAGAGCCTGCCCCGCGAAGGCGGGCGCCGGATAAGGGGGCGCAAGCGGCCCCTCTAACCCGCACCCCCGCCCGAACGCCTGGCGTTCGGGCGTTCGCAAACGCGCGAGCCAATGGCTCGCAAGCGGCGTTCGCTCACCCCGCCAGCAGGAGAGGGAGCCGTTAGCGGCAGCGGCAGCCAGCCACCGCATCCGCACCAAAACTCATAAGCCAACCATCGCGTATCGGCGCCGATCTTTGGCATAGTCGCAGCGTAGTCGCTACGCCGCCGCACATGCCCCGCATCCTGGTCTTCCAACACGTCGCCGCCGAACCGCTGGGCACGCTCGATCCCCTGATCCGGCGTCGCGGCCATCGCATCCGTTTCACCAACTTCGACCGCGACCCGCAGGCGCAGCCGAACGTCGACCGCTACCGCGGCCTGATCGTGCTCGGCGGGCCGATGAACGTCGAAGACCAGGCGCAGCGCCCGCATCTGCGCACCGAATTGCTCGCGATCGAACGCATGCTCGAACAGGGCAAGCCGGTGCTCGGCATCTGCCTGGGCGCGCAACTGCTCGCCCACGTGCTCGGCGCGCCGGTGCGCAAACACCACCGCCCCGAAATCGGCTGGTATCCCCTGCAGACCACCGAGGCCGGCCACGGCGACCCGGTACTCGCGCCGCTGGCCGGCACCGCACCGGTGTTCCAATGGCACCGCTACAGCTTCGAAGTTCCGCAGGGCGCGCACCACCTCGCCCGCACCGACACCTGCGAACAACAGGCCTTCCGCTGGGGCGACAACGCCTACGGCTTCCAATTCCATCTGGAAATGGACGTGCCGCTGATCGAACGTTGGCTGGCCAACCCGGTCTATCGCGAAGAACTGGCCGAACTCGGCCACGACACCAACGAAGCGGCGATACGCGCGCATACCCTCGAACACATCCACGCCATGCAGACCCGCGCCGACGCGGTGTTCAACAACTTCCTAGATCTGATCGGCCAACCGCAGCGGCGCTACACCCTGCCCTCGCGCGAGTGGGTTTGATCCCGCGCCTTTCAGGATGCGCAGACCCGCTCCAAGGGTAGGAGCGGCGCGAGCCGCGACCGCGCCGCTTCCGGCCGCGACGACAATGAAGACCGAGACGTTCTTCCTGCCTGCTTAGTTAGAGCATCTGACGGTTAATCAGGGGGTCATTGGTTCGAGTCCAACTTCGGGCCCCAAGAAATACATGCATTTAGGCCGCGAGCTATCGTGGCCTTCGTCGTTTCTGGCCTAGGCTAAACACGAACTAACAACGGAAGCGCGTACTAGCGAATTCCTAGCAACTCGATCACGCCTTATAGAAGGTGTGATTCGCGGCCTCAGATCTCATCGACAGTGCACCCTTCCCGGTGCAGCCGCTGACGTGCCACGTCCTCGCTGAAGAACAGTCTCCCGCAGGACATGCAGGACCGCCACCCGACGTGGCGCACTAGGCGCGGGCGCGCATCGCCGCGTCGAAGCGCAGCATGTGGCGCTGGATGCCCTTGGCGAGCAGGCGCGTCGAGACGACGCCGAGGTTGTCAGCGCTGGGCATTGTCGTGCTCCAGTACGTTGCTGCGCTCGGCGTCCGCGTACTTGGACAGCAGCGCGCGCAGCTGCTCGCGGTCCTCGTGGGGCATCGCCAGCAGCGTGGCCGGGTCGAGGCCCGTGGACTGCTCGACCTTCACCGCGAGACGGTCCGCCATCTGATCGCCGTAGCGGAACTTGAGCAGCACCTCCAGCAGGCGGTCGGACTTCTCCTTGGTGGCGCGCCTGTGCGCCTCGCCCAGCAGGTCGTCCAGCGCGCGCTGGACGGCCGCGCCCCACTCCTGAGCGAAGCCCAGGTCCTGCTTCCTCTCGCTGTACGCGGTAGTGCGGCTGACGCCCGCCGCCGCAGCGGCGTCCTTCACGCAGCACGAGTCCTCGAGCACCTCAAGGAACCGCTCCTTCGCCTTATCGTCGAACTTTCCCATGGCCTGCTCGTCTTGAGGGTTTACAACGAGCATTCGGTCGCGACTTTGCGCACGCGCCCCCCCTAAGTGCAGCCCTATTTTCTGAGACAGCCTTGTGTTAAATAGCTGATTTGGCGGGATAAGCTCGCCAGAACGGGGGCCTCAGGGGGAGGTTCCGTCCTTCGGCGGAGACATTTTCATGGCAGATGACAAGAAGAAGTCTTATCCAAAGATTCCGCGTGCGAACTGGTTCTCGCTGCGCGACAGGTTCCGGCAAAAGCCTCCGAGTGAAGTCACCGTGTCCTATCTCTCTTCGGCACTGGGCATCACCGAGCCGTCTGCGGCAAATCTGATTCCACCGCTCAAGGCACTCGGCCTCGTCGGTAAGGACAACAAGCTCACAGACTTAGCCTTCGAGTGGCGCGACGATGCCACCTATGCGGGCGCATGCGAGAAAATGCTGGAGTCCACATATCCAACAGAGGTTCGTGAGCTGTACCACGATTCCTCTGCAACCCTACGGGACGTAGCGGGTTGGTTCTCAAAGCACTTGCGAATTGGCGAATCGGCAGCGAGCAACATCGCGTCACTGTATCTACTTCTGCTTGAGCAGGACCCCAAGGGGAAAGAGAGCGCTGCCAAGCCTAAGGCAACAGGCGCGCCTGCCAAGGCTGCACCACGCGCTCGTGCAGCGCTTCCATCGCTGAAAGAAGCTGCTCGAGTGGGGCGTAAGCCCGACAACACCGGGGATAGTGGGCAAGGCGGAGACGGCGAGAAAGGTCAGGGTCAGCCTCGGGGCTTCAGCCCGAAACTACACGTCGATATCCAGATTCATATATCCCCCGACAGCACTGCCGAACAGATCGACAAGATCTTCGAGAGCATGGCGAAATACCTTCCGCTGAAGGGCTAGTTCCGTGTCTATTGGCTTCGATGCAGCCATGGAGTCCGTCAGGCTTCTGCGTGACGGAATACGAGCAAAGAATCCACCGCCCGACGAGGGAGGCCCTAGTGCGGAGGACAACATCGTTATGTTGTCGCTGGTACGGGGTACGCGCCCCTACCTCGAACGGATCGTTCACCAAATAAACGGCAGCTATGAGAACGGCTGGTATGACGCCTCGGCGGTCATGGTAAGGCGCTTAGTGGAGACGTTGATAATCGAGGTATACGAGGCTAACGGGCGTGCTGCCGATATCAAGGACGGTAACGGGGACTTCCTGTTCCTAGCAGACTTGATCAGCACGATACTGGCCGATCAACAATTCAACTTGAGCAGGGCCGCAAAGAAAGCACTTCCGGACTTAAAGGACGTCGGAGACAAATCTGCTCACAGCCGGTTCTATACCGCACATCGCAAGGACATTGAGAAGCTTGCCCCGTTATTGCGCAACGTCGTCCAGGAACTGCTGGCCCTGGCAAAGCTCAAGTAGCCGACACCGTGTCAGCGGGTCATACCGCCCAAGCCCTTGAACGGAAAGGGGGCGACATCTGACCGCCCCTACCCAATAACGCCACAGCAACGCCCTAGTGCAGGGTCAGGCCGTCGAACCACCTGGCGTCGGCCAGTCCCTCCCTGGACAGGTAGCAGTCCAGGGGACGGTAGTAGTGGAAGTCGAACCGGGCCGGCATCCACCTTCCGCTTCTTGACCCCGTGGAAGTCCACGTTGGCTGTCGGGTTGGCCGGGAGGTCCCGGTGCTCGCGCAGGCCGCGACCGTAGACGGCGCGGAAGGTGCGGAACGTCGCGTCCGCCGTCGCCTTGCCGCTCATCTTGGTGATGCGCTGGTGCCGCTCGCGCACGCCGACGCGGTCCGCGCCGATCTCTGCCAGCGTTCGGTCGAGCCAGTCTGACAGGTAGTTCTCGATGACGTAGCGGTAACCATCGACCGTCTTGGCCGACAGCGGCTTGCTGGCGAGGTGCAGCTCAAGGGCCTGCCTGAGGGTGATGCCCTTCGCGCGGGCCTTCCGTCGCTCCTCGCTGGGGTTCACGCCGGACCGCATGGAGACGAGCGTCTTGGCGGCCAGCGCGCGTGCCTCCTTGGCGGTCATCGCCGGGTGGTCGCCGATCTTGGTCCGCACCTGCTTCCCGTTGACCTGGGACTGCAGGTAGGAGCCGCGCTTGGTTGGGCTGACTATCAGGTAGAAGCCTCGCAGCTCCTGGTCCGCGTACAGCGACGGAGGACCGCTCAGCTGCCGAGGCGCGTTCTCGACGAGCGCCTGGGTGATCTTGGTTCTCATGGGATCTGCTCCGTGTTATTGGACACGAGGCAGACACGGTTTCTCGGCTATCCAATACTCCAGAAAGCCGTACAGACCATCTGACTCGAAGCCAATATGGCGAGCAATTCCCAGCTTGTAAGCGCGTGTTTTGCCCTACAGAGCAAATCAGGGCTCTAGTCGCAAAACGCGACTGTCAATCAAGGGCTCTAAAGCCCCAACCCACTCTCAAACCACCGCTCGCTCCCCTCCAGCGGATCGACGAAGCGCAGCGAGCGCGCCAGCAGTTTCAGCGGCCGCGTGTAGTCGTCGGCCGCTGCCTGCGGCGACAAGGGGTAGAACGGGTCGTTGAGGATCGGGGCGCCGAGGGCGGCCAGGTGCACGCGCAGTTGGTGTTTGCGGCCGGTCACCGGTTCCATGGCGTAGCGCCAGACCGGGCCGTCGCGGTCGATGACGTCGATGCGGGTCTCGCTGTTGGGTTCGCCTTCGGCCTCGCACATGCGGAAGAACGGCTCGCCTGCGACCAGGCGCGAACGCCGTACCAACGGGAATTCTAGGTCCGGCAGGGCCGGCGCCAAGGCTTCGTAGCGCTTGTGGATGCGGCGTTCGCGAAACAGGGCCTGATAGGCCGCTCGCGAGGTTGGGTCGCGCGAGAACAGCATCACCCCGGCGGTGCCGCGGTCGAGCCGATGCAAGGGCACCAGTTCGGGCTCGTCGTAACGCCGGATCAGTCTCGTCAGCAAGGTTTCGGCGACGAAGCCGCCGGACGGGGTCACCGGCAGGAAATGCGGTTTGTCGACCACCAGCAGGTGCGCATCGCGATGCAGCACGCGCTCTTCGAACGGAATCCGCGGTTCCTCGTCGACTTCGCGGAAATACAGGATTTCCATGCCGACCCGATAGACGGCGTCGGCCCTCAGCGGCTGGCGCTGCGCATCGAGTACGCGGCCGCGCGCGAAGCGGTCGAGCCAACGCTCGCGTGCGATCACCGGAAAACGCGCGCACAGGCCGTCGAGCAGGTTCGTCCACGGGCCGGGCGGCAGTTGCAAGCGGCTCGGGGCGATGCCGTCGAGGGGCAGATTCGATTCGTTCGGCGACATGCCGGCATCATCGCCGACTTCGCCGCCCTCGCCCACGCCGGGAACGGCGGCTCGGCGCCCCATCCAGACAAGGTCCAGCCCTGATCCAGCAAGACCTAGCCAGGATGCAGCCAGCCGGACGGCGGCCCGATCAGCCTGAACCAGCCCGGGCACCCCGAACCGGACGCGGAAGCCGCCAACGCCTAGAATGCGCGCTGTTTTCCTGCGAGCTCAGCCCATGGCGCCCAATGCCACCATCGTCAAGATCGAGTTGCAAATCAGCGACATGGACCGGCATTACTACGCCGCCCACGCCCTGACCCTGGCGCAACACCCTTCCGAAACCCAGCAGCGGCTGATGGTGCGGATGCTGGCGTTCGCGCTGAACGCGCAGGAACGGCTGGAATTCGGCCCGGGCCTGAGCAGCGAGGACGAACCCGACGTGGTCCTGCGCGACTACACCGGCGACATCGATTTGTGGATCGATGTGGGCCAGCCCGACGAGTCGCGCATCCGCAAGGCCTGCGGCCGCGCGCGCCAGGTGGTGGTGGTGAACTACGGCGGCCGCGCCGCCGACATCTGGTGGGAGAAGAATGTCGCCATCCTGCGCCGGCTCAAGAACCTGACCGTGCTCGACCTCGACCCGGCCGCGGTGGAAGCGATGGCCGGCCTGGTCGAACGCAGTTTCCGTCTCGATTGCCAGATCCAGGACGGCGAAGTGTCGCTGAGCACCGACAAGGGCGCGCTGGTGCTGACCCCGGGCCTGCGCCAGAGCGCGGACGCGCGAGCCGCCTGAGCATGACGGAAGCGGTCGATGTGGTGATCGTCGGCGGCGGTGCCGCCGGCTTGATGTGCGCCCTGACCGCAGGCCGCCGCGGCCTGCGTGCGGTGGTGATCGAGCACGCCAACAAGGTCGGCAAGAAAATCCTGATGTCGGGCGGCGGGCGCTGCAATTTCACCAACACCGGCACCACCCCGGCCAATTACCTCTCGGCCAATCCGCATTTCTGCAAGTCCGCGCTGGCGCGTTACACGCCGTGGGATTTCATCGCGATGGTCGAGCGCCATCGCATCGCCTATCACGAGAAAGAACTCGGTCAGCTGTTCTGCGACGTGTCGTCGAAGCTGATCGTGCAGATGCTGGTCGACGAATGCCTGGCGGCCGGGGTGCGCATCGAGATCGGCTGCGCGGTCGAACGCATCGTCCACAACGAGGGCGACAGCGGTTTCCGCGTGCACACCGCGCGCGGCGGGTTCGCGGCGCGGTCGTTGGTGGTCGCCAGCGGCGGCCTGTCGATTCCGAGCATGGGCGCGACCGGCTTCGGCTACGAGTTGGCGAAGCGCTACGGCCACAACGTGTTGCCGACCCGCGCCGGCTTGGTGCCGCTGACCCTCAGCGGTAAACATCAGGAACGCCTGCAGGACCTCAGCGGCGTCGCCCTGCCGGTCACCGCGAGCTGCAACGGCCAGAGTTTCAGCAATCAGATGCTGATCACCCATCGCGGCATCAGCGGCCCGTCGATCCTGCAGATTTCATCGTATTGGCAGCCCGGCGACGATCTGCGCCTGGATCTGCTGCCGGGGCACGATGCGCTCGATTGGCTGCAGACGCAGCAACGCGATCGTTCGGCCGCGGAGTTGAAGACCGTGCTCGGCGAGGTGGTGCCGCGGCGTTTCGCCCAGCGTTTGTGCGAGGTCTGGCTGGGCAACAAGCCGATGAAGCAATACAACCTGCCGGAGCTGAAGCAGCTCGCCGCGACCTTGAGCGAATGGCCGCTGGTGGCCAGCGGCACCGAGGGCTATCGCACCGCCGAGGTGACCCTGGGCGGTGTCGACACCGACGAGCTGTCGTCGAGCACGATGCAGTCCAAGCGCGTGCCGGGCCTGTATTTCATCGGCGAGGCGATCGACGTCACCGGCTGGCTCGGCGGCTACAACTTCCAATGGGCCTGGGCGTCGGGGCATGCGGCGGGCCAGGCGGTCTGACTGTGGTTGCGTCGTGGGCCTGTTGGCGCGGTCGCGACTTGCGCCGCTCCTACAGGGGATGGCGGCGTCGCGGATGTAGGAACGGCATGAGCCGCGACCCGTATCCGTAACGGCGTCGCAAGTCTGTTGGTTGGGTCGCGACTTACGTCGCTCCTACAGGAGATGGCGGCGTCGCGGATGAAGGAGCGGCGTGAGCCGCGACCGCGAAACCACGGTTACGGCGTAATCCGATTGGCGCGGTCGCGACTTGCGTCGCTCCTACAGGGGTTACGACGTCGCGACCTCGTATCTGCAGTCGCGCCGTAGTTCTATTGCCGCGGTCGCGACTTGTGACCGCAGGAAATCCCTGTGGGACGTCGCTCCTACCCCGGGACCTCGGGATGACACCGCCGCTCGGCGCCCGCCTCAATCCTGTTCGACGGCTTCGCCGAAAAGGTCGTGTTCGTCGCTGCCCATGATCTCGACGTCGACGAACTGGCCGACGCGCAGCTGCGCTTCGAGGCCGTTCTGGATCTGCACCAGGCCGTCGATCTCCGGCGCATCGGCCATCGAACGGGCGATGGCGAGGTCGCCGTCGATGGCGTCGACCAGGCAGCGCTGGATGCTGCCGACCTTGGCTTCGAGCTTGGCCGCGGAAATCTCGGCCTGGCGCTCCATGAAACGCGCCAGACGCTCCTGCTTGACGTCTTCGTCGACCGGATCGGGCAGATCGTTGGCCTTGGCGCCGTCGACCGGCGAATAGGCGAACGCGCCGACGCGGTCGAGCTGGGCTTCGTCGAGGAAGTCGAGCAGTTCCTCGAACTCCTGCTCGGTCTCGCCGGGGAAACCGACGATGAAGGTGCTGCGGATCGCGATGTCCGGGGCGATCGAACGCCAGCGCTGGATGCGCTCGAGGGTCTTGTCGACCGCGCCGGGGCGCTTCATCAGCTTGAGCACGCGCGGGCTGGCGTGCTGGAACGGAATGTCGAGGTAAGGCAGCAGCTTGGGCATCCCGTTATGAGTCTGGGCCATCAAGGGGATGATGTCGTCGACGTGCGGATACGGATACACGTAGTGCAGACGCGTCCAGATGCCGAGTTCGCTGAGGCCTTCGCACAGCGCCTTCATCCGGGTCTGGTAGGACTTGCCGCGCCATTCGCGCTCGGCGTATTTGACGTCGACGCCGTAGGCCGAGGTGTCCTGCGAGATCACCAGCAGTTCCTTGACCCCGCCCATCGCCAGCTTTTCGGCTTCGCGCAGCACCTCGTCGACCGGGCGCGAGACCAGGTCGCCGCGCATCGACGGAATGATGCAGAAGCTGCAGCGGTGATTGCAGCCTTCGGAAATCTTCAGATAGGCGTAGTGCTTGGGGGTGAGCTTGACGCCGATGCCGTCGTCGCGGCGCGGCACCAGGTCGATGAACGGGTCGTGCTTCGGCGGCAGCGCCGCGTGCACCGCGCTCATCACGCTGCCGTAGTCCTGCGGGCCACTGATCGACAGCACGCCGGGGTGCGCTTCGCGGATCAGCTCCGAGCGCTTGCCCAGGCAGCCGGTGACGATGACCTTGCCGTTCTCGGCGATGGCCTCGCCGATCGCGTCCAGCGATTCGGTCACCGCCGAGTCGATGAAGCCGCAGGTGTTGACCACCACCACGTCGGCGGCGTCGTAGGTCTGGACGATGTCGTAACCCTCGACCCGCAACTGGGTGAGGATGCGTTCCGAATCGACCAGCGCCTTGGGGCAACCGAGACTGACGAAACCGACTTTGGGATTGGCTGGCGAGACGCTGGCGGAAGACATGAACGAGGAGACCTGAACAAGAGAGCCGGACGCCGCGGGGGGCGGCCGGGCCCGGGCGGGAACCGCCGGGGCGCGAATTATAGCCTCCGGGGCTAAACTGGCCGCGGTTTGGATGAATTCGTTCGGGAGCAGGCCATGGGCCACTGGATCGACCTCGACACCCCGGCCGGCACGGTCGCCGCCTGGCGCACCGACCCCAGCGCGGTCCCGCGCGGCGGATTGGTGGTGATTCAAGAGATTTTCGGGGTCAACGCGCATATCCGCGACGTCGCCGAACGCTTCGCCCAGGCCGGTTACGCGGTGCTGGCCCCGGCCCTGTTCGACCCGGTCGAGCGCGGCGTCGAGCT
Source organism: Lysobacter sp. 22409 (assembly GCF_052045105.1). Lineage (NCBI taxonomy): Bacteria > Pseudomonadati > Pseudomonadota > Gammaproteobacteria > Lysobacterales > Lysobacteraceae > Lysobacter > Lysobacter sp. 22409. Next base: position 35,151 of record NZ_JBQEOE010000023.1, read on the forward strand.
GGGCTACGACCAGTCGGCGGCCGCGCGCGGGGTCGAATTGCGCAATGCCGTGGGTTTCGACCGCGCCACCGAGATCGTCGGCGCCGCCGCCCACCTGCTGCAGGGCGAAGGCCTGCGCACCGGCGCGGTCGGCTTCTGCTGGGGCGGCTCGATCGCCTTTCTCGCCAATACCCGCCTCGACCTGCCGGCGGTGAGCTACTACGGCGCCCGCACCGTGCCGTTCCTGAGCGAGCGGCCGCGTGCGCCGGTCCGCGCGCCGATCCTGTTCCACTTCGGCCGCCACGACGGCAGCATCCCGCCGGAAGCGATCGAACAGCACCGACAGGCGCTGCCGACCGCGCCGATCCACCTCTACGAAGCCGGCCACGGCTTCAACTGCAACCTGCGCGCCGACTACGACGCCGACAGCGCCGCGTTGGCCTGGACACGCACGCTCGATTTTCTAGCGGACAGCCTCAAATGAACCCCTGGCACCTGCACCCGCAACTCGCCGACGACACCCATCCGGTCGCCCAGTTCGAACTCAGCGAACTGCGCCTGATGGACGACGCCAACCACCCCTGGCTGATCCTGGTGCCGCGCGTCGACGGAGCGGTCGAACTGATCGATCTCGACGAGCAACAACAGCTCGCCCTGACCCGCGAGATCGCCCGCACCAGCCGCGCGTTGCAGGCCGCGTTCAAGCCGCACAAGCTCAACGTCGCCGCGCTGGGCAACCTGGTACCGCAGTTGCACGTGCACGTGATCGCGCGCTATCGCGAGGACATCGCCTGGCCGCGTCCGGTCTGGGGCATGGCCAGCGCGCAGCCGTATTCCCCCGAGATCCTGGTGCAACGCATCCGCCGCCTGCAGGACGCGTTGCCGGCGTGAGCGCGGCTACGGCGTCGGCGCCATCGGCCTTCGTGTTCGAAGCGCTTGCCGACGATGCCTGGCTGCTGCGGCTCGGCGACGGCATCGACGACGCGGTCAACGCGCGCGTGCACCGCCTCGCCGCGCGGCTGCGCGCGCAAGCGCCGCCGTGGCTGCGCGACCTGGTGCCTGCCTACGCCAGCCTGGCGCTGTTCTTCGACGAGGCCGCGGTCGACGCCTTGAGCGTGCAGGCCTGGCTGATGACGCAATGCGCTGTCATCGACGCGAGCGATGACGAGCTACCCACGCCGCAACGCATCGTCGAGATCCCGGTCGCCTACGGCGGCGACTACGGCCCGGATCTCGACAGCGCCGCCGCCGAACTCGGCCTGTCCGCGCACGAGCTGATCGCACGTCACAGCGGCGGCGAATACACGGTGGCGATGATCGGCTTCGCCCCGGGCTTTCCGTATCTGTCCGGGCTCGACCCCGCGCTCGCGCTGCCGCGCCTGGCGACGCCGCGCACCGAAGTCGCCGCCGGCAGCGTCGCCATCGGCGGCGCCCAGACCGGCATCTATCCGCGCCCCGGCCCCGGCGGTTGGCGTCTGCTCGGTCGCACGCCCCTGCCCTTGTTCGACCTCGCGCGTGCCCAGCCGAGCCTGCTGCAACCCGGCGACCGCGTGCGCTTCGTCGCCATCGACGCGGCCGCGTTCGCCGAACTTGCGCGCCTGCAAGCGCAGACGCCGGCATGAACACACGAAACGAATTCATCGAAGTGATCGCGCCCGGCCCGCTGACCAGCGTGCAGGACCGGGGCCGCCACGGTTGGCGCCATCTCGGCATCGCCCGCAGCGGCGCGCTCGACCCGGAACTGGCCGCGCTGGCCAATCATCTGGTCGGCAATCGCGACGACGATGCCGTGCTCGAACTGAGCCTGCACGGCCCGAGCCTGCGCCTGCCGCGGCCGTCGCGCATCGCCCTGCTCGGCGCGTCGGTCGATGCCCGCTTCGAGGGCACGGTGTTGCCGATGGCGCGGCCGATCGATCTGCCGGCCGGCACGCTCAAGCTCGGCGGCGTGCGCAACGGCGTGCGCGCCTGGCTGGCGATCGCCGGCGGTTTCGAAGTGGCGCCGGTGCTCGGCAGCCGCAGCACCGATCTGCGCGGCGGCTTCGGCGGTCACCAGGGCCGCGCCTTGCAGGCCGGCGACCGTCTGCCGCTCGGGTCGGCGCCGAGCTTGCGCATCGACTCGCCGCAGATCGCGCGCTGGTGGGTCGACCCCGACTTCGACGAAGACCCGGACCTGCCGATCCGCTACCTGCCTGTCGCAAACCCGGCGTTGGCCGACAGCGCCGCAGCGCTCGCCCGCCAGCCCTGGAGCGTCGCCGCCGCCAGCAATCGCCAAGGCCTGCGCCTGGACGGCGCGCCCTTGCCCGCCGTCGGCGGCAGCGGCGTGTCCGAGCCGGTCGCGCCCGGCACCATCCAATTGCCGGCCGACGGGCGTCCTATCGTCCTGCTCGCCGACGCCCAGACCGTCGGCGGTTATGCGCGCCTGGGGTATGTGATCGCCGCCGATCTGCCGCGTTTGGCGCAGGCGCCGCCGCATGCGCGGCTGCGCTTTGAGGCCTGCGATGCGCCAGCGGCGATTGCTGCGCTGCGGCATCGGCGCGAACGCATGGCGCGTCTGCGCCTTGCGTTGGCATCGCGCTTGCCGCACACGCGCTAGCGGCATCGCGGATCTCCGCCACTGTGCCGAATTCGGCACCCAGCTAGGGCAAAAGGCACTATCGCTTCCGGCCCGGTTGCCGCGACGATCGACGGCGCACTCACGCCGCCGCTCAGGCGGTCCGCACCTGCTCGACCGTCACACGAACCGCTTCGCCGTCATCGCCTTCTGGAGATCCCGCATGCGTTCCCTGCGTCTGTTGTCGCTGTCCGTCTGTGTCGTCGCCGCGCTCGCCGCCGGCTGCAAATCCGAAACCGCCGCACCGCCCGCCGGTGCCGATGCCGCGCCCGCCGCGGCCAAGCCGGCCGGCGCCGAATGGAACGCCGCCGTCGACGGCTTCCTCAGCGGTTTCTTCGAACACTTCCCGACCTGGGGCGCGAACGCCGGCAAGCACGAGTTCGACGGTCGCCTGCCGGATTTCTCGGCCGAAGGCCTGCAACGCAACATCCAATGGCTGCACCAGCAGCGCGACGCCATCAACGCGTTCGGCGACGAGCGCCTCGACGCCGCTCAGCGCTATCAACGCGATTACGTGCGCGCGGTCATCGACGGCCAGTTGTTCTGGCTGGAAGAGTCGGGTTTTTCCGCCAAGAACCCGGCCTTCTACGCCGGCGACCTGTCGCCGAGCATGTACCTGACCCGTCCTTATGCGCCCTTGCCGCAGCGCATGGCCGCGTTCGTGACCTATCAGGAAAACCTGCCCAAGGCGGTCGCGCAGATCCGCGCCAACCTCAAGGGCCCGTTCCCCGAAACCTATATCCAGCTCGGCACCGCGGTGTTCGGCGGCCTCGCCCAGTTCTTCGACACCGACGTGCCGAAGATCTTCGCCGAGGTCAAGGACGACGCCCTGCAGGCGCGCTTCAAGCAATCCAACGCCGCCGCCTCGGCCGCCATGCGCGAACTGGCCGAACACATGGCCTCGCAGAAAGCCCAGGCCACCCAGGATTTCGCCCTGGGCGCGGACAAGTTCGCGAAGATGCTCAAGGCCACCGAAGGCGTCGACCTGCCGCTGGACCAGCTCAAGGCCGCCGGCGAAGCCGACCTCGAACGCAATCTCGCCGCATTGAAGAGCGCCTGCGACCAATACGCCAAGGGCAAATCGCTCAATGACTGCATCACCCGGGTCAACGACGACAAACCGGTCGGCGGCGCAGTCGAAGGCGCGCGCGCGCAGTTGGTCGGCTTGCGCCAGTTCCTGGTCGACAAGGACCTGGTGACGATCCCGGGCACCGAGCAGGCCAAGGTCGAGGAAGCGCCGCCGTTCAACCGCAACAACTTCGCCTACATCGAGATCCCCGGCCCGTACGAGAAGAATCTGCCGTCGGTCTACTACATCGCCCCGCCCGATCCGAACTGGCCGAAGGCCGAACAGGACGCCTACGTGCCGGGCAAGGCCGACCTGCTGTTCACCTCGGCGCACGAAGTGTGGCCGGGCCATTTCCTGCAGTTCCTGCACGCCAACCGTTCGCAGTGGAAGTTCGCCCAGTTGTTCGTCGGCTATGCCTATGCCGAAGGCTGGGCGCACTACACCGAGGAAATGATGTTCGACGCCGGCCTCGACGGTGCGACCCCGGAAATCCACATCGGCCAACTCACCAACGCGTTGCTGCGCAACGTGCGTTATCTGTCGGCGATCGGCCTGCACACCGGCGGCATGACCGTCGCCCAGTCCGAACAGATGTTCAAGGACAAGGCCTTCCAGGACCCGGGCAACGCCCGCCAGCAAGCCGCGCGCGGCACCTACGATCCGGCCTACCTCAACTACACCTTGGGCAAGCTGATGATCATGCAGTTGCGCGAAGACTGGACCGCTACGCGCGGCGGCCGCAACGCGTGGAAAGGCTTCCACGACCAGTTCCTGAGCTACGGCGGCCCGCCGATCCCGCTGCTGCGCGGGCAGATGCTGGGCACCAAGCCGGAAACCAAGTTGTGGCAGGCGCCCAAGCCTGCGGCCACACCGGTGGCCAGCGCAACGGCACCGTCTTCCGCGGCGCCGGCCGCGACCGGCGCCGCGCACTGAACCGATCGAAACACCGATGACGACAAGAACGGGGCCGCACGCGGCCCCGTTCTTGTTCGGGCGGCAACCGGCTTGCGTACGCGAAACTCCGCTGTATATCCCCGCTTTGAAATCTGTTTTAGATCCCCCCTTTGAAAAAGGGGGGCCAGGGGGGATTTGCTCTTCGCTGAAACGGCAAAGCGAATCCCCCGGCGCAGCCGCTCTACCCCGACCTCCGTTCGCGCGGGCCCCTGCCCCCTCAACAAAGGGGCCGAGCTTCCAACTCGTTCGTACTCACAGGCTCGGCCGCCCTCGCTCGTACGATGCATCCCGCAAGCCAGCCGCGCCTAGCCCGCCTCTTGGTCCCCCCACCCCAACCCGTCTAGACTCCTTACGTCCCCGGGCCCGGCGCCCTGCACCACTTACGAGACCGCACCAATGAAATCCAACGTCGTCGGCGCCCTGATCCTGATCGTCATCGGCACCCTGTTCCTGCTCAACAATCTGGGCCTCACCAATGTCAGCCTGACCCGCTTGCTGATGACCTGGTGGCCGGCGATCCTCATCGCCGTGGGCCTGGGTCTGCTGTTCAAGCGCGGCAAATAGCCGCGCGGAGTCTCGCCTCATGCAGGACCGCATCGATTTCAATTGCGATCTCGGCGAGGGTTGCGGCGACGATGCCGCGATCCTGCCCTTCGTCAGTTCGGCCAACATCGCCTGCGGCGGCCATGCCGGCGACGAAGCGACGATGCGCGAAACCCTGCGCCTGTGCCGCGAACACGGCGTCGCCGCCGGCGCGCATCCGGGTTACGACGATCCCGAACACTTCGGCCGCCGCACCCTGCCGCTGAGCCGCGACGAGATCGGCATGCTGATGCTCAACCAGCTCGCCCGGCTCGCCGCGGTCGCCGCCGACGAGGGCGTGCGCCTAAGCCACGTCAAACCGCACGGCGCGCTGTACAACCTCGCCGCCGACGACCGCATCGTCGCCGAAGCCATCGTCGGCGCGGTCGCCGCGTTCGATCCGAACCTGATCGTCTACGGTCTGTCGCAATCGCAGCTCACCGACGCGGCCGAAGCCGCCGGCCTGCGCGTCGCCCACGAGGTCTTCGCCGAGCGCGGTTATGCCCGCAACGGCCGGCTGTTGCCGCGCGGCCAGCCCGGCGCGGTGATCGAGTCGCTCGACGCGGCGATCGCCCAGGTCCATGGCCTGGTCGTGCGCGGCGAAGTCGCCACCGCCGACGGCGGCCGCATCGCGCTGCGCGCCGACACCCTATGCCTGCACGGCGACCGCAGCGACGCGCCGGCGTTCGCGCGCGCGCTGCGCGACGCGCTCGTGGCCGACGGCATCCGCATCCTGCCGGTGGCATGAGCGCCCGCGCCCTATCGCAGACGGCGCCATCGGCAAACCGCATCACCGAATTTCCATGAGCGAGGGCGTGGCATGAACTATTGGCCCCTGATCGGCGTCGCCGCGGTCGTGATCGGCTTCGTACTGCGGCTCAATCCGGCCCTGGTCGTGGTCGCCGCCGGTTTCAGCACCGGTCTGGCGGCGCAGCTGTCGCCGCTGGACATCCTCGAAGTGCTGGGCAAGGCGTTCACCGAGAAACGCTTTCTGTTGCTGTTCCTGCTGACCCTGCCGGTGATCGGCCTGCTCGAACGCCACGGCCTGAAGGAACACGCGCAAAACTGGGTCGCGCGATTGCGCGGCGCGACCATGGCGCGGCTGTTGGTCGCCTATCTGCTGATGCGCCAGTTGTCTTCGGCGATCGGCCTGACCAGCCTCGGCGGGCATCCGCAGACGGTGCGGCCGCTGCTCGCGCCGATGGCCGAGGGCGCGGCGCAGACACGCCATGGCGAGCTCGACGACGACGAACGCCAACGCATCCGCGCCCTGGCCGCCGGCACCGACAACGTCGGCATGTTCTTCGGCGAGGACATTTTCATCGCCTTCGGCGCGGTGCTGCTGATCCAGAGCTTCTTCGCCGAGCACGGCTTCACGCTCGATCCGCTGCAGATCGCCTTGTGGGGCATCCCGACCGCGATCTGCGCCTTCGTCATCCACTCGGTGCGGATCGTGCGCTTCGAACGCGGACTGGCGCGACGGCGCGCCGTTGCGGCGACGACCGAAGCGCCCGCGCCATGATCACCCTGACCTTCGTCTACTGGGTGCTCGGCGCCTATTTCGGCGTCCTCGCCTGGCGCGGCCTGCGCGATCGCTCGAATCCGCGCCGCCATGCGAACGGCGCGTTCTGGGGCCTGATCGCATTGCTGATGTTCGCCGCCGAGCATCTTCCGAACAAAGTCGTCGGCGCCTGCGTGGTCGTGCTCGCGGTGCTCGCCGGTTTCGGCGGCCTCGGCAAGGGCGGTTACGACGAAACCGCCGCCGAAGAAAAACAGGACGAAGCGCAGCGGCTCGGCAACCGGCTGTTCTGGCCGGCGCTGTTGATCCCCAGCGTGACCCTGATCGGCGCGCTCGGCCTGAAGTACGTGCGCATCGGCGACACGCCCTTGCTGCAGACCGCCAACGTCACCCTGATCGCGCTCGCCATCGCCTGCCTGATCGCGCTCGCGGCCGCATGCCGGCTGACCAGGCAAACCCCGTGGAGCGGCGTCGAGCAATCGCGGCGCCTGGTCGATTCGATCGGTTGGGCGGCCTTGCTGCCGCTGTTGCTGGCCACGCTCGGCAGCGTGTTCGAAGCCGGCGGCGTCGGCCAGGCCGTGGCCGGCGTGGTGCGCTCGGTGATTCCGGTCGACAACGCCTTCGTCGTGGTCGCGGCCTACGCGCTCGGCATGGCCTTGTTCACCGTGATCATGGGCAACGCCTTCGCCGCGTTCCCGGTCATGACCGCCGGCATCGCCCTGCCCTTGCTGGTCCATCACCACGGCGCCGAACCGGCCTCGCTGGCGGCCATCGGCATGCTCTCGGGCTATTGCGGCACCCTGCTGACGCCGATGGCGGCGAACTACAACCTGGTGCCGGCGGCCTTGCTCGAACTCAAGGACCCCTACGGCGTGATCCGCGCGCAATGGCCGACCGGCATGGTGCTGCTGGCTTGCAACGTCGCGCTGATGTACTGGATCGCGTTCCGATGAAGGCGCGTCCGCCGACTGTGCAGGCACCGACTCTACAGACACCGACTCTGCAAGCGCCGGCTCTGCAAGCACCGATCCTGTTGACCGGCTTCGCGCCGTTCGGCGGCGAAACCGACAACCCGAGCTGGGACGCGGTACGCCGGCTCGACGGCGCGTCGATCGCAGGCAACGACGGCGCCGAACATCGCATCGTCGCGCGTTGCCTGCCGGTCGCGTTCGGCCAATGCCTGGACGAATTGAACCAAGCCATCGACAGTTTGCGGCCGGCGCTGGTGCTGTGCGTCGGCCAGGCCGGCGGCCGCGCGCAATTGTCGCTGGAGCGCATCGCGATCAACCTCGACGATGCGCGCATCGCCGACAACCGCGGCGCGCAACCGATCGACGAGCCGGTGGTCGCCGACGGCCCGGCCGCGTATTTCACCGACCTGCCGATCAAGGCCATGCTCGCGGCGCTGCGCACGGCCGGCATCCCGGCCGAGGTGTCCCAGACCGCCGGCACCTATGTCTGCAATCACCTGTTCTATGGGCTGATGCATACCCTGCGCGGCCACGACGGCGTTCGAGGCGGCTTCATCCACATTCCGTATGCTCCGGCACAGGCTGCGCGCCATGCCGGTGCGCCGAGTCTGGCGATCGATACCGTCGTGCAAGGCCTGCGGGTGGCGCTGGAGACGGCGCTGACCACGCGGGTCGACCGACGCATCGCCGGCGGCGCCGAACACTGAACCGGGCGTTCGCCTACCCATCCAATATCCGACGGAGTATCCCCCATGCATCGCCTGTTGCTCGCCGCCCTGCTCGCCACCGCCGCCGTCGCCGGCTCGATCGCCGCCCCCGCGCACGCCGGCCTGTTCGACAAGAACCCCGAGCAGGTCGCCACCGAGGCCGTCAACAAGAACCTGATCGCGGTGACCCTGTGGGTCGACGCGAGCTGGGGTTTCCGCAACCAGGGCGCGGCCAACGCGTTGAGCCGCGCGCATCAGGCCTTCACCTCCCGCGATTACGACGTGGTCAGCGTCGAGCCGTATATCGAGAACGGCGATCTGCAGGGGTTTTTCGTTACCTATCAGCGGCGCTGAGCGCGGGCTTTCTGAAGGCTGCGCCGGTGGTCTTAGCGGCGCGGTCGCGGCTCGCGCCGCTCCTACCCTGGAATCGTCGACATCTTGTGGATGCGCGGTCGCGGCGTATCACCGGAGGAAATCCCTGTGGGACGCCGCTCCTACCCAGGTCCCGGGCGTTCTCGAGGCCATAAAAAACGCGCCGATGCGAAAGCATCGGCGCGTTTTTTTTGAGGCGAGGACGCGTCCGGGATCAGCGCGCGACCACGACCTTGGTGCCGGCGATCTGATCGTGCAGGCAGCGGCGGTCGTCGCGGAAGATCATCAGCACGTCGACCAGTTGGACGATCGCGCCCAGGCACGGAATCAGGCCGACGCCCTGCGAGAACAGGTAGCGCTTGCCGAGCAGCTCGGCCAGGCTCGGCTGCAGGCCGTCCATGTCGACGATCTTGATCTTCATGACCTTCTTGCCCCAGGTCTGGCCGCTGGCGTTCAGCGGGTAGGCCTGGACCAGGAAAAACACCACGATGCCGATCAAGCCCCACATCATCTGCAGGCCGAAGGTCTGTTCGCCGGCCTGGGCCGCGGTCATGACCTGTTCGAAATAACCGCCGACGAACATCACCGGCATCAGCAACACCAGCATGATCACGGCGTCGATGATGGCGGCGACCAGCCGGATGCCGCGATCGGCCAATTCCTCGCCGTCGGGCTCGGGCGCGGTCAGCGAGGATTGCGGGCTTTGATACGGGTTCTGCGGGTCCATTCCTTTGCTCCTTGGTTGAGATGGCGCCAACGGCCCCCTGCCGCGACGCCTGTCGAATTGTGACGGCGAACGATAACAGGCCAGCGGCATCAATACGCATCCTGTCGGCCGATTCGCGTCGACCGATTCGCCGCCTTGCGTCCGCGCCGCCGGCGGACCGGCGCGGCGGGCCGCACGCATACGAGAACGGCCTGGCACGCATCCGCGCCAGGCCGTCGGTCGTCGCTGTCGCCTCGCTCGCCGCAGCGGGCCGGGCTCAGGTGCGCGGCAGGGTCACGCCGACCTGGCCCTGATACTTGCCGCCGCGGTCCTTGTAGGAGGTCTCGCAGACTTCGTCGGACTGGAAGAACAGCATCTGCGCCACGCCTTCGTTGGCGTAGATGCGCGCCGGCAGCGGCGTGGTATTGCTGAATTCCAGAGTGACGTGGCCTTCCCACTCCGGCTCCAGCGGGGTCACGTTGACGATGATGCCGCAGCGCGCATAGGTGCTCTTGCCCAGGCAGACCACCAGCACGTCGCGCGGAATGCGGAAGTACTCGACGGTGCGCGCCAGGGCGAAGGAGTTCGGCGGAATGATGCAGACGTCGTTCTCGATGTCGACGAAGCTGCCCGGGTCGAAATGCTTGGGGTCGACGATGGTCGAGTTGATGTTGGTGAAGACCTTGAACTCGCGCGAGCAGCGCACGTCGTAGCCGTAGCTGGAGGTGCCGTAGCTGACGATGCGCTGGCCGTCGGCGGCGTGCTTGACCTGGCCGGGCTCGAACGGCTCGATCATGCCGTGCTGCTCGGACATGCGGCGGATCCAACGGTCGGACTTGATGCTCATTGCGATGTTCCAGTAAGGGCAGCCAGGCCGCCGATGGTAAGGGAGGTAATGCGGGCCGCGCTCAGCCGAGCAGCGAGGCCGAGATCGACGGCGTCACCCGCGGCCGCAGCGCGAGCTGCACCGCGAGCCGGCGCGCGGCGGCGCGGTAGGCGCGCGCGGCGGTCGAATCCGGTGCCGAGGCGACGATCGGCACGCCGGCGTCGCCCTGCTCGCGGATGCCGATTTCCAACGGCAGGCTGCCGAGCAGGCTCACGCCGTATTGCGAGGCCATGCGCGCGCCGCCGCCTTCACCGAACAGATGCTCGGCGTGGCCGCAGTTCGAGCACACGTGCACGGCCATGTTCTCGATCAGCCCGAGCACCGGCACTTCGACCTTCTCGAACATGCGCAGCGCCTTCTTGGCATCGAGCGTGGCCACGTCCTGCGGCGTGGTCACGATGACCGCGCCGGCGACCGGGATTTTCTGCGACAGGGTCAGCTGGATATCGCCGGTGCCGGGCGGCAGGTCGACGATCAGATAGTCGAGCTCGCCCCAGCGGGTGTCGTTGAGCAAGGTGGTCAGCGCCGAAGTCGCCATCGGGCCGCGCCAGATCATCGGCGTGTCCTGCTCGACCAGCGGGCCGATCGACATCGCTTCCAGGCCGTGCGCGCGCATCGGTTCGATGCTCTTGCCGTCCGGGCTGTCGGGGCGGCCGCTGAGGCCCAGCATCATCGGCACGCTGGGGCCGTAGATGTCGGCATCGAGCACGCCGACGCGGGCGCCGTCGGCGGCCAGGGCCAGGGCCAGGTTCACCGCGGTGGTCGACTTGCCGACACCGCCCTTGCCGGAACCGATCGCGATCACGTTGCGCACGCTCGGCAACGGCGCCAACTTCGGCTGGACCGCGTGCGAGACGATGCGGGTGTTGAGTTCCAGGCTCGCCAGGCTCAGGCCTTGGCCCGCCAACAGCTCGCCGATCGCCGTTTCCAGCGCGGCACGCAGGCCCTCGAGCGGATAGCCGGCGGTAATCGAAACCGCGGCGCGGCCTTCGCCGACGCCGGCGCGGATGCGCGCCTCGCTGTCGCCCAGGCGCACGTCGGTCTCGGGAATGAAAAGTGCCGCGATCGCGGCCTGCAAGGTCTCGCTCATACCGGCCGTCCGGCCGTACGGGGTGTGTGGATGCGCATGGGGACTCTGAATGGGGGTCGGGCCGCGCGGCGGCCTGCGCACATGGTAAGGCCTGCGCCTGGCAGCGTCCTGCCCGACATGCGCGCGCGGCCGCATTCGACGCCGCTTCGACAGGCCGGCGGCGGCGGCGCCCGACCGGCTCGGCGCCGGCAACATGGCCGCTCAATCAGCAACCATAAATTGCATATCACACCAGCGCGCTGTCACAGATTCCGGCGGTCGCGGTCGCGCTCATCCGTGCAGGGACCTGCCTTTCGGCAATGGTCGCCCTTCAGCAACAAGCGCGAAAATGCATTGCAATCAATCGCTTGAATGTTGGCACTCGGCAAAATCAAACACCGCCCCGGGCAAGCAGGGAAATATTACGTGCGTGTTAAGTTCAGGTTTGTAAAGGGATTGTTAATCCGCCAGGAAGGCACCCGAAACATGCATTTACGTTCTCAGTTAGGGGAAAACTCAATGGCAGTACGCAACTCGCAGGGCCTGCGCCGCAGCAGGCTGACGGCGGCGCTGGTCAGCGCGATGCTGGTCTCGGTCGCCGGCACCGGCTACGCCCAGGACGCGGCCCCGGCCGACAGCGCGGCGACCGACATCGACGCGGTCACCGTGACCGGCTCGCGCATCAAGCGCATCGGCTTCGTCACGCCCTCGCCGGTGGTCGGCATCAGCGCCGAGGAAATCCGCTCGACCGGCGCGGTGACCATCGCCGACCTCATGACCACCCTGCCGCAGTTGTCGGCCACCTACACCCTGGGCAACTCCACCCGCGCCATCGGCACCGCCGGCCTCGGCCTGCTCGACCTGCGCGGCATGGGCAGCGCGCGCACCCTGGTGCTGGTCAACGGCCGCCGCCATGTCGGCGGTACCTCGGGCTCGACCGCGGTCGACGTCAACACGATTCCGGTCGAACTGATCGAGCGCGTCGAAGTCATCACCGGCGGCGCCTCGGCCGTGTACGGCGCCGACGCCGTCGCCGGCGTGGTCAACTTCATCATGAAGAAGAAGTTCGACGGCTATGAGATCCGCGCCCAGACCGGCGACGCCAGCGAAGGCGATTTCAGCCGATCCTTCATCAGCGCCACCGGCGGCAACGAATTCGCCGGCGGCCGCGGCAACATCGTGTACTCGGCCGAGTACAGCAAGCAGGACCGTTTCGGCCGCGGCGATCGCAAGATCGGCCGCGAGTTCAACGTCAGCATGCCGAACCCGAACTTCGACCCGAGCAAGCCGCCGAGCCAGACCAACCCGCAGCGCGTATTCATGGGCCCGGGCGGCAACTCCAGCCTGTCCTACGGCGGCACCTTCAACCTCGGCGGCAAGCGCTATCTGTTCAACGACGACGGCAGCTTCCGCCCGAACCGTTACGACGGCCCGCGCGACGGACCGAACACCTGCATCGACTGCGACTTCGCCGACCTCAACGGCGTCGCCGACCTGCAACCGGGCTTCGACCGCTACAGCGTCAACACCATGCTCAACTTCGAGATCAACGAGAACCACAAGTTCTTCTTCGAAGGCAAGTACACCAAGACCGAATCGGACTTCCTCGGCCAGCCGGCGTTCGATCAGCCGATCCGCATCCGCCGCGACAACGCCCTGATCTCGCCGCAGCTCGGCGCGCTGATGGACGCCAACGGTCTCGCTTCGCCGGCCAGCCAGTTGCAGATCAGCCGCTTCAACGTCGACGCCGGCCGTCGCGGCGAACAGGTCGACCGCAAGACTCAGCGCTACGTCGCCGGTCTCGAAGGTTATCTGTCGGAGAACTGGACCTATGAAGTGTCCGGCGTTTACGGCAAGACCGAAATCGACCGCCTGAACCTCAACAACCGCATCAACGACCGCTGGCAGGCCGGCATGGACGTGGTGCGCGACGCCAACGGCAACCTCGCCTGCCGCGTCTCGGTCGATCCCAACGCGATCAACCCGAACACCGGCCGCGCCTACCTCGACATCTCGCGCGCCGGCTGCGTGCCCTTCAGCGTGTTCGGCAACGGCGCGGTCGATCCGAAGGCCGCGGCCTGGTTCAACTACGACGCGATCAACCGCAGCAAGATCACCCAGAGCGTGTTCAGCGCCTCGGTCGCCAACAGCGCGCTGTTCGAGCTGCCGGCCGGCGGCGTCGGCTTCGCCGGCGGTATCGAATACCGCAAGGAAACCAGCGAGGAAATCACCGATCCGCTGGCGGCGCAGGGCCTGACCTTCCTCAACGCCATTCCGAGCCGCAAGGGCGAATACAGCGTCAAGGAAATCTTCGCCGAAGCCACCGTGCCGCTGCTGGCCGACCTGCCCGGCGTGCAGCGCCTGAGCATGGACCTGGCCGGCCGTTACTCCGACTACGACACGGTCGGTTCGACCAAGACCTGGAACGTCGGCCTGGATTGGGCGATCAACGATTCGCTGCGTTTGCGCGGCAGCGTGGCCCAAGCGGTGCGCGCGCCGAACATCGGCGAGCTGTTCAACCCGCAGACCCAGAACTTCGCCACGATCTACGACCCCTGCGACACCCGTCCCGGCGTCACCAACGGCGTCTCGACCGCGGGCGATCCAGCCCTGCGCGCGAGCAACTGCGCCGCTCTCGGCCTGCCGGCCAACTACCGCGACACCTATTCGGGCAACCGCCCGGGCCTCAGCGGCGGCAACCCGGATTTGAACGTCGAAGAAGCGCGCTCGCTGTCCTACGGCCTGGTCTGGCAACCGGAGTTCATCGAAGGCTTCGGCCTGTCGGTCGACTACTGGCGCGTCACCCTGACCGACGCCATCGGCGCCGTCACCGCGCAGACCATCGCCACCCGTTGCGTCGATTCGCCCGGCGGCATCGGCAACGATTTCTGCGCCCTGATCCAGCGCGCGCCGGCCGCCGGTTACGTCGACTCGCAGGGCCGCACCTTCCCGGCGAATTCGATCTACAACTGGAAGGCCATCAGCGAGAACCTGGCAAAAACCCGCCGCGCCGGCGTCGACATCGAAGCCGACTACCGCTTCGAAATGCTGGGCGGCCAGGCCGCGCTGCGCTTCGTCGGCACCCGCCTGATCTCCTCGCGCGAATGGCCGTTCCAGGACTTCCCGGCCGAGTACGACGAGTACGTGACCTACGTCAGCGATCCGCGCTGGCGCGCCTCGCTCAACGCCAGCTACAAGCACGGCAACTGGCGCGGTTCGTGGGACATGCGCTACATCGACGGCAACCTGCGCGTGGTCCCGGAGAGCTACAACAGCAACCCGGGCCAGGTCTCGCCGATCCGCAACCCGTCCTACACCTATCACAACCTGCAGATCGGCTATAAGGTCCCGAACACCGGGCTGGACCTGTACATCGGCGCCGACAACGTGTTCGACAAGGATCCGCCGTTGAACTACTTCGGCGAGACCGAGGACAACGCGAACTACGACAGCATCGGCCGCTACGTCTACGCCGGCGCCACCTACAAGTTCTGATCCTCGCCGCAAGCGACACCGCATAGACAGGAAGCCCGGCCCAGGCCGGGCTTCTTTTTGCCCGCCTGAACGGCGGCCCGAGTCGACTTCCATACCCCGGCGGATGCGGTATAAAGGCTGCAACCGCGAACAGCGGCCGGCCTGTCGAGCGGTCCGAGCGCGGTCCGAATGTGGTTCGATCACGCCTAATCCCTGGGAGGGGACCCATGCGTACCAAACTGTTTGCACTGTTGCTGCTCGCCCTGCCGATGGCGGCGTTCGCCCAGGCCACGCCGGTCGGCACCTGGACCAC
This sequence comes from Lysobacter sp. 22409, assembly GCF_052045105.1. NCBI lineage: Bacteria > Pseudomonadati > Pseudomonadota > Gammaproteobacteria > Lysobacterales > Lysobacteraceae > Lysobacter > Lysobacter sp. 22409. Next base: position 50,363 of record NZ_JBQEOE010000023.1, read on the forward strand.
GGTCGACGACAAGACCGGCAAGCCCAAGTCGGTCGTCGAGATCTACGAAGCCAAGGACGGCAGTCTCGCCGGCCGCGTCAACGAAGTCCTGCAATCCGATCGCGGCCCGAACCCCACCTGCGACAAGTGCTCGGGCGAGCGCAAGAACAAGCCGGTCAAGGGCATGGTGATCCTGTGGGGCATCCGCAAGGACGGCAGCACCTGGGACGGCGGCCAGATCCTCGACCCGGCCACCGGCAAGATCTATTCGGTCAAGGTCACTCCGACCGACAGCGGCAAGAAACTCGAAGTCCGCGGCTTCATGGGCTTCTCGCTGCTCGGCCGCACCCAGACCTGGATGCGCCAGCAGTAAACACGGCGCCGGTCCGCGATCCACGGAAACCCGGCCTGTGCGCCGGGTTTCTTTTTTGCGCCGACGCCGGCCGCAGACCCGGCGGTCCGCCACGGCCGGCGCGCAGGCCCATGCCATAATTCACGACCACCCACGGCACCCGCACTCATGTCCCGCGAAATCGTCGTCTCCAACGCCCTGCCCTATGCCAACGGGCCGCTGCACCTCGGTCATCTGGTCGGTTATGGCCAGGCCGACATCTGGTGCCGCGCGCAGCGAATGAGCGGCCACCGCGTTCACTACATCTGCGCCGACGACACCCACGGCACGCCGATCATGCTCGGCGCCGAGAAGGCCGGCCTGACCCCGGAAGCCTTCATCGCCGGCGTCCAGGTGAGCCATGAGCGCGACTTCGCCGACTTCGGGGTCAAGTTCGATCACTACGACTCGACCCACTCGGCCGGCAACCGCACCCTGACCGAAGGCTTCTACGCGCGCCTCGACAACAGCGGCCACATCACCCGCCGCTCGGTCGCGCAGTTGTACGACCCGGTCAAGGGCATGTTCCTGCCCGACCGCTACGTCAAGGGCATCTGCCCGAACTGCGGCACCCCCGATCAGTACGGCGACAACTGCGAGAACTGCGGTGCGACTTATGCGCCGACCGAACTGAAGGAGCCGCGCTCGGTGGTCAGCGGGGCGACGCCGGAGCTGCGCGAGTCCGAACACTTCTTCTTCGAGGTCGGCCATTTCGAGGCTTTCCTGCGCGAATGGCTGGCCGGCGACGTCGCCACGCCCGGCATCAAGGCCAAGCTGCACGAATGGCTCGACGTCGACGGCGGCCTGCGCGCCTGGGATATTTCGCGCGACGCGCCCTACTTCGGCTTCGAGATTCCCGGCCACCCGGGCAAGTACCTGTACGTCTGGCTCGACGCCCCGATCGGCTACCTGAGCAGCTTCCAGGCCCTGTGCGAACGCGAAGGCCTGGATTTCTGGTCTTACCTCGCCCGCGACAGCGAAGCCGAACTGCACCACTTCATCGGCAAGGACATCGTCACCTTCCACGGCCTGTTCTGGCCGGCGGTGCTGCACGGCGCCGGTTTCCGCGCGCCGACCCGCCTGCACGTCAACGGCTATCTGATGGTCAACGGCGAGAAGATGTCGAAGTCGCGCGGCACCTTCATCCAGGCCCGCACCTATCTCGACGTCGGCCTGGACCCGGAAGCGCTGCGTTATTACTTCGCCACCAAGACCAGCGGCGGCGTAGAGGACATCGACCTCAACCTGTCCGACTTCGTCGCGCGGGTGAACGCCGACGTGGTCGGCAAGTTCGTCAACCTGGCCAGCCGCTGCGCCGGTTTCATCGAGAAGCGTTTCGACGGCCAGCTCTCGGCGGTGTTGCCGGATGCCGCGATGTACCAGCGCTTCGTCGCCCAGCTGACGCCGATCGCCGAAGCCTATGCGCGCAACGAAGCCGCCAGCGCGGTACGCCTGACCATGGCGCTGGCCGACGAGGCCAACAAATACATCGACGAGCACAAGCCCTGGGTGCTGGCCAAGCAGGAAGGCGCGGAAACGCATCTGCAGGCCGTGTGCACGCAGGGCCTGAACCTGTTCCGCGTGCTCGCCGCCGCGCTCAAGCCGGTGCTGCCGCGCGTCTCGAGCGAGGCCGAGGCCTTCCTCGCCGCGCCGGTGACGCTGTGGGAGGACCTCGCCGAGCCGCTGCTCGACCACCGCATCGGCGCCTACGTGCCGCTCTTCACCCGCATCGACACCAAACTGATCGACACCATGATTGAAGCCAGCAAAGAATCCCTCGCCGCCTCGGCCCCGGCCGCCGTCGCTGTCGGCACCGCCGATGGCAAAGTCCCAGCAGCTGTCGTCGCCGTCGCGAGTTCAACGCCGGCTGTCGTGTCCCCGGGCGCCAGTGCAGCGACCGTCGCTACGGTTGGCATCGACGACTTCGCCAAGCTCGACCTGCGCATCGGTACGGTCCGCGTCTGCGAATTCGTCGAAGGCTCCGACAAGCTGCTGCGCTTCGAACTAGACGCCGGCGAACTGGGCACGCGCCAGATTTTCTCCGGCATCCGCGGCTCGTACGCCGAGCCCGACAAGCTGGTCGGTCGCAAGGTGGTGTTCATCGCCAACCTGGCCCCGCGCAAGATGCGCTTCGGCATCAGCGAAGGCATGATCCTGTCGGCCGGTTTCGACGGCGACGGCCTGCACCTGCTCGACGTCGACGGCGGCGCCGCAGCGGGCATGCCGGTCAAGTGACGGCCGGCGAGCAGTGAGTTTGGAGGAGTGAGAAGCGAGTCCCGGCTACAAGGCGCTTCAACAAAGCCGATACACACGGCCGCCTTTACTCACTCCTCCGCCCTCACTTCTAGCCCCATGGATCTGACCGAGCGCCTCGACCGTCTATTGCCGCAAACCCAATGCGGGCAGTGCGGCTACGCCGGCTGCCGGCCCTACGCCGAAGCGATGGCGCGCGGCGAGGCCGGGATCGACCATTGCCCGCCCGGCGGCGACGCCGGCGCGCGCGCCCTGGCGCGCCTGCTGGGCGTGCCGGCGCAGCCTTACGACCGCAGCCGCGGCCAGCACAAACCCGCGCCGCTGGCGCTGATCGTCGAAGCCGACTGCATCGGCTGCACCAAGTGCATCCAGGCCTGCCCGGTCGACGCCATCATCGGCGCGGCCAAGCACATGCACACGGTGATCGAACCGCTGTGCACCGGTTGCGAGCTGTGCGTGCCGGCCTGCCCGGTGGATTGCATCGTGCTGGTTCCGGCCACGGACGCGATGCTCGGCGCTTAGTCGCGCCAGCCGCTCGACCAAGCGGCGAATTCGGCCGCAATCGCCGGCGAATTCAAGCGCGCCACGCGCCGGTTCAATTCGGCGGCCGGCTCGTCGTCGTCGGAAATCGTCGCCAACACCACGAAGTCCTCGCCGAGCCCGGCGAAGCACTGCTTACGCAACGATTCCGCGCTCTCGACCAGCGTGTCCATCAAACGCGCCTTGAAATCGGCGAAGGCCGCGCCGCCGTCGCGAGCCTCAAGAGCGAACACATGCTCGCGCAGCCGATCGCACAAGCGTCCGAACTGTTCGTCGGCGCCGACGCCTTCCAACGGCCATTCCGACGGCGAATAACGGTAGTACAGACGCTCGCCGGGGTATTCGCTGTCGATGCGGCGCAGGTAATCGGCGGTCGCCATCGCCGGGCACACCGTCATCGCGCCGGAATCGGAGTACAGCGCGAACGCGCGCACCGGGTCGTCGCTTTGCGAGGCGGAGATCTCCGCGAACGCCGCCATGGCCGCGACGACGATGTCCTCGTGCAGCGCCGCAAAATCGAAGCCGGCTGCTTCGGTCATCGCCCGGCTCGTACTCAGCGCGACGGGGCGGTCGGCTTGGCTTCGGCGCGTGCCGGCGCGTGCTTGGCGGGGTCTTGCCTGGCCGCCTCGGCCTCGCCCGCTTCGTGCTTGCCGCTCTCGTGCTTGCCGCTTTCTTGCTTACCGGAAGCATCCTTGGCGGGCTTGTCCTTGCCGCGCTTGGGCTCGGCCGGCTTGCCGGCGTCCTTGGCGGCGAAGGCACGCTCGGCGCCGATCACCGGCACCGGGCCGTCGGCCGGCGCGCAGGTCGAACACACGCGTTCGACCGTATAGCCCTTGCTGCGCAGGCGCTCGACCAGACCGTCGTTGCCGAGCAAGTGCAAGGAACCGACCACGACCAGCGTGTCGCCTTGTTTGGACTCGTCGAGCATCTTCTGGATCTGCGGCACCCAGGCTTCGTTGCGCTCGAGGTTGACCATCCGGTAGGTCTCCGGGGTCTTCTGTTCCATCTCCACGCGCGCCTTCTCGTCGAGCATGGCGAGATCGGCGTTGCGCCAGGCCGAATGGATTTCGTCGAGCATGCCCGGCACGTCCTCGGGCTTGTCGACGAACTCGCGCAGCGCGGTGATCTGCTCGGGCAGCGGGCCGGAATCCATGACTTGCAATTGCAGTTCCATGGTCTCCAGGCCCGAGGTGGGCTTGCCGGCTTCGGCCGCCTGCCGCATCAGGTACTGGTCCAGCCCCAGTTGCGGGCTGAAGCCCATCGACTGCGAAACGCCGAGCACCAGCGACAAGTTGACGAACCACGGTTCCAGCGCGTCGAGCTGCGCCAGCGAACTGCCGTTCTTGGCCAGCACGCGGTTGAGCTTTTCGCGCAGGTCGGCCGGCAGCACCTTGCTCAGGGTGCGGCCGTCGTCGTAGCGCGCACGCGCCATGAAACGCTGCGGCACGGTCGGGTCGAACATCTCTTCCGGCGCGACTTCGAACACCAACTTGCCGGCGCCGGCGAACGCCTGATCGATGTCCGACGACAGCGGGTAGTCGTCGGCGCGCAGCAGATGGAACGAGCCCAGCAGATAGACCGCGTTGTCCTGGTCGGAGACTTTCCACAGCAAGGGCACCGGCGGCGCCTTCGCGGTCGCCGCGGGTACGTCGCCGGCGGCGATCGCGGTCGCGGAGGTCAACGAGGCGCTGAGCACCGAGGCGGTGAACAAGGGCAGGACGAACAGCTTCAGGAACCGCATGGGCAAACTGATCCTTGGGTCGGCGACGGGCGCGTCGGACTCGGGTAAAGGGGGATGGAGGGGCGCGCGGGTGACTCGCTTGGCGATGAATGCAGTCGGGTCACGAAGCCTGAGCGGTGGCGCTCGCAGCCGGCGCGGTGTCCTCGTGCTTGTAAGTCTTCTCGCCGGCGGCGACTTCCAGGTCGAGACGGTTTTCCGCCGGCGGCAGCGGACAGGTCGCGAACGGGGTGAACGCGCACGGCGGGTTGTAGGCCTTGTTGAAATCGACCGTCACCAGGCCTTGCAGGTTCGGCCGCGCGACGTCGAGGAAACGCCCGGCGCTGTAGCTCTGGTGGCCGCTGGTGCGATCGGCGAACACCAGCAGCAGTTCGTCGCCGCCCTGGTCCAGCGCCTCGATGCGATAGGTCTGGCCGTCGCGCTCGAACTCGATCGCGCCCGGGTTCGGCGTCGCCTCGATGGTGCCGATGATGTTGACGATGTCGATGCTCTTGCCGGCCGGATGGGCGATGAACTTGGCGCTGAGCTTCCACTCCTGCTGCGGCTCCCAGTAGTCGATGCCCTTGAAGCCGGTCAGGGTCGGCGCCTGCGCATGGCGTGCGCGCAACAGGTAGCGGTCGCCGCGCTTGATCACGGTCAGGATGCCCTTGCCCTCGTCGAAACCGATCTTGCTCGGGCCGGCCGGATAGTCGTCGGCGAGCAGATTGACCGCGCCCTTGAGCGGCTGGTCGTTGAGGGTCAGCGACTGGCCCCGTTCGGGGATGAAACGCAGGCGCCCCTTGTTGAGCGACAGCAGGCCGAAATGGGCCGGGCCGACGCCGAGGCGGATGCCGTTGTCGGGGTCGCTGCCGAAATAATGCGAGCCGGTGTCGATCGGATACAGGCCGACCAGGCTGGCCCAACCGTCGGGCTTGAGCAGCTCGTCCTTGCGTTGCTGGCGCCACAGTTGCTGGTCGCGGGCGAAGGTGTCGCTGACCGCGGCGGCGCGCGCGACCTCGCGCTTCTGCGCGGCCTGTCGTTCGGGCGAATCGCAGGCGGCCAGGCCGAGCAACAGCAAGGCCGACAGTGCCGGCGCGGACATCGTGCGCGACAAAGTGCGTGCAAAGGAGCGTGCTGCGGTCATCTCAACGGCCTCGCAGGAACCAGCGGTCGATCTCGGGCAGGCTGAAGCGCGCCCAGGTGGGGCGGCCATGATTGCATTGACCGGAGCGTTCCGTAGCCTCCATCTCGCGCAACAACGCATTCATTTCCGGCAAAGTGAGACGTCGGTTCGCGCGCACCGCGCCATGGCAGGCCATGGTCGAGAGCAATTCGTCGCGGGCCGCGGCGACGCGGCGCGATTCGCCGTGCTCGCGCAGGTCGGCGAGGACGTCGCGCAGCAAGGCCTCGACGTCGCCGTGCGCCAGCAGTGCCGGCACCGCGCGCAAGGTCAGCGACTGCGGGCCGCTGCGGGTGACTTCGAATCCGAGCGCGACCAGCGTCGCCTCCTCGCGCTCGGCGACTTCGGCCTCGCGCTCGGACACCGCCAGGCTCGCCGGCACCAGCAAGGGCTGGGTGCGCAGGCCTTCGCCGTCGTGGGCGGTCTTGAGCTTCTCGTAGCCGATGCGTTCGTGGGCGGCGTGCATGTCGACCACGATCAGTCCTTCCGCGCTTTCGGCCAGCACGTAGATGCCGTGCAACTGCGCGATCGCATAACCGAGCGGCGGCAGGGTCTGGTCGTCGCTGTGCGGCAAGCCCGGCGACTGCACGCCATCGCTCGTTTCGCGCGGCGGCATCGCATAGGCGCTGCCGCTGCCCGCGCCGGCGCCGTAACCGCCACCGGCATAGGAAGAGCCGCCGGCGGAACCGCCACCGCCGTTGCCGTACAGGGCGGCGTAACCGGCACGGGTTTCCTGCACCTGCAGGCCGAGCGGCGCCTGCGGGCGCCAGGCGTACATCGACGAACCGGCGGCACCGGCAGCGGCCGGTTCCGCACCCGCGGGCGCCTGCTGGGCCATGCCGGCGCGGGTCTCGGCCAGGGCATCGTTGAGGGTGCGATAGACGAAATCGTGGATCAGGCGCGCATCGCGGAATCGCACCTCGTGCTTGGCCGGATGCACGTTGACGTCGACGCGGCGCGGATCGAGTTCGAGGAACAGCACGTAGGCCGGCTGGCGGCCATGGAACAGCACGTCGGCATAAGCCTGCTTGACCGCGTGAGCGATGCTGCGATCGCGCACCGCGCGGCCGTTGACGTAGAGGTATTGCTGGTCGGCGCTGGCGCGGTTGTAGGACGGTTGCGCGATCCAGCCGTGCAGGCGCAGGTCGGCGCCGCTGTGTTCGACGCGCAGCGCGTTCTTGGCGAACTCTTCGCCGAGCGCCTCGCTGATGCGGGTGTCCGACAGGCCCATGTCGACCAGGTCGCCCTCGCCCTTCCAGCGCCGGGTCGGCTTGCCGTTGTGCGAGACGCGCAGTTCGACGTCGGGACGGGCCAGCGCGAGTTGGCGCAGCCACTCTTCGATATGGCCGAGCTCGGTGCGTTCGGCCTTGAGGAATTTGCGCCGCGCCGGCACGTTGAAGAACAGGTCGCGGACTTCGACCGTGGTGCCCTGCGGATGCGGCTTGGGCGCGATCTCGCCGACCCGGCCGCCGTCGACTTCGAGCATGGCGCCGCGGTCTTCGCCGATGCGGCGCGAGGACAAGGCGAAACGGCTGACCGAAGCGATCGAGGGCAAGGCTTCGCCGCGGAAACCCAGGGTGGTCACGCCTTCCAGGTCGTCGAGCGAGGCGATCTTGCTGGTGGCGTGGCGCGAGATCGCCAAAGGCAGTTCTTCCGGCGAGATGCCGGCGCCGTCGTCGCGAATCCGGATCAGGCGCACGCCGCCCTCTTCCAGGTCGATGTCGACCCGGCGCGCACCGGCGTCGAGGGCGTTCTCGACCAGTTCCTTGACCACGGAGGCGGGACGTTCGACCACTTCGCCGGCGGCGATCTGGTTGATCAGGGTGTCGGGCAGTTGGCGGATGCTCACAGGCGGCATTCGGTGCGCGCGGCACCGTCGGGGGATGGGGATCGATGATAGCCGTTGGGGTGCGGCTTCCGCGATCCGCAGCTTGCGGTTTGGGCGTGCCGGCGGTTCCGAGACTTATGCGCCCTGCCCTCATCCGCCCTTCGGGCACCTTCTCCCGCAAGCGGGAGAAGGATTCAACAACCGGGCCGCGTGGGTAAAACGAAAACGGCCCCGAGGGGCCGTCGATCGGTCTGATACGAGACGAATGCCGCTGCCTCAGGGGCTGCCGCCGCCTCCGAACCCACCCGGCGAAGGCAGTTGCGCCTCGGCGCGCGCCGCGTACATCGTGCCCGGCGGCGGCTGGCGGGTGAAATAGGTGTTGACGCCGTCCAGCACAGCCCGCGCCAGCGCGCGCTGGTGCGAGGGGTCGGTGAGACGACGCTCTTCTTCCGGATTGGAGATGAAGGCAGTCTCGACCAGCATCGCCGGCATGTCCGAGGTGCGCAGCACCGCGAAGTTGGCCCGCTCGATGTGCGGCTTGTGGTTGTGGCCGACCTGCTTGAGGCCGCTGAGCACGTGCCCGGCCGCGTCTTCGGAGGCCTTCATATGGCCGCTTTGGGTCAGGTCGAGCAAGACCGAGGTCAGGGTGTTGTCGGTCTGCTGCAGGCGCACGCCGCCGACCAGGTCGGAGGCGTTTTCTTTGTCCGCCAGCCAGCGCGCGCGTTGCGAGGACGCGCCCTTGAGCGACAGCACGTACACCGACGAGCCCTTGGCGGCGCGGTTTTCGGCGGCATCGGCGTGGATCGAAATGAACATGTCGGCCTTGGCCTGGCGCGCCAACTGAGCGCGGCGCGGCAAGGGGATGAACACGTCGGTATCGCGGGTCATGTAGGCCTTGAGGCCCGGCGTGGCGTTGATCTGACGCGCGAGTTCGCGGCCGATCGCCAAGGTCACGTCCTTCTCGCGCTTGCCGGACTGGCCGATCGCGCCGGGGTCCTGGCCGCCGTGGCCGGGATCGATCGCGATGACCAGCGGGCGCATGCCGCGGCCGCGCATGACGTCCTTGAGGGTCTTGACCGCGCCGGCCGGCGGCGCGCTTTCGGGTATCGCTGCGGCCGGAGCCGTCGCGGCGCCGGGCATCGGCGTCGGCACGCCGGTCGCGACCCGGGTCGGGACGCCGGTGGCGATGCGGGTCGGAACCCCTGCAGCGACCGTGGTCGGCATCGGTGCCTGCGCGGCCTGCTCGAACACCGCCTGGCGCGCAGCCTGCTGGGCGGCGAGTTGCTGGGAGTTGGCGGCCGGCGGCGACGCTGCGGTGCCGGCCAGCGCCGGAGCCTGGTTATTCGGAAGCTGCGCGGCCGGAGCCTGTGCGTTCGAAGCCTGCAGGCTAGAAGCATGGGCAGCCGGATGCGGCACCGACGCGGTCGGCGCCTGGGCCGTCGTTGCGGCCGCCGGCGCCGCAGCATTGCGGGCGGCGAGTTCGGAAATCAGGCGACTGGTCGCAGCGGCGGATTCGACCGAAGGATCGACCGTCGCAGCCGGCGCGTTCGCGGTCGGCAAAGCGGCGGTCGGCGCAGCGGCGGCCGGTGCAGGCGCTGCGGCGACCGCGGTCTTGGGTTCGATGCCGTCGCCGGGCCATTCCAGGACCAGGCGCGGGCCCGAGCCGCCCTGCTCGATGCGCGGCTTGAGCGCGGCGACCGGCTGGGCGAGATCGAAGACGATGCGGACAGTGCCCGGCTGCGGTACGCCGGTGCGGACGGATTTGACGATGCCGGCGCCGGCCGGAAGCTTGACGCTTTTGCCGACGCTGGAGGCCGGCAGGTCGACGACGAGGCGGTCCGGGCCCTTCAGGCTCAGGACTTTGTAATCGGCGTTCTTGTCGAGGGCGATCTCGGCGCGCGTGCCGGTGGCCCCGGTGCGCAGCTCCAAGCCCTTGATTTCACTGGCGTGCGCAAGATTCCAGGCCAGCGCCGCCAACAGCGCTATGCCGAGCAGGAATTTCTGGACGGTGGCGCCTTTGACTCGCATGGGCGTAAGTCAAGCACTGCGACACAGTAAATGCAAGAACTTTTCCCTTTCAAATCCGGCACCTGGGGCCACTTCCTATGGAATCGTTCAGGAGTCGGCCGCAAACGCATAGGCGGCGGTCGCCGGTCCCAAGGCGCCAAGCCAGGCCTGACCTGCGGCGGAAACCGCGCTGAGTTCGACCCCGCGCCCCGCTCCTTCGACCGCCAACTCGACCCGCAGGTCGGGCGCGGGCAGCCAACCGCGGCCGCGTTCCGGCCACTCGACCAGCCATAGCACCGCTTCGCCGCCGTCCAGGCCAAGGAATTCGAGTTCGCCGGCATCGCCGATCCGGTACAGGTCGAGGTGCCAGGCTTCGCCGCCTTCGGTCAGCGGATAGCGCTCGACCAAGGTGTAGGTCGGGCTGCGGATCGCGCCGGTAACGCCAAGCGCGCGCAACAAGGCGCGCGCCAGGGTCGATTTGCCGGCGCCGAGGTCGCCGTGCAGATGCACATGCAAGCCCTCGCCGTCGTGCGCAGGCCGCGCCCGCGCCAGGGCGGCGCCGAGCGCGTCGGTGGCCTCGGCATCGCCCAGGTGCAGTTTGATCGTGTGCATGCTCATCCCTGCCGATTCTACTGACTGGTCCGCGTTGCGGATCGATCCAAGCGGCCGGGGCCGCTTTACGGATTGGCGCGACGGCGCAGCCATGGCATCAGATCGCTCGGCAGCAGACCGCGTTCGCCGCCGTCGCGCGCGGCATCGTCGCCGGCCAGCGAATGCAGCAGAGCGCCGCAGCTGGCGGCGTCGAATGCATCGAGACCTTGCGCGCGCAACGCGGCGATCACACCGCTGAGCACGTCGCCCATGCCGCCGACCGCCATGCCGGGATTGCCGGCACCGATCACCCGCACGATGCGATCCGGTGCGGCGACCAGGGTGCCGGCGCCCTTGAGCACGACCGTACAGGCGTAACGCTCGACGAGTGCGCGCACCGCAGCGAAACGATCGGCCTGCACCGTGGCGGTGTCGCTGCCGAGCAGACGCGCGGCTTCGCCGGGATGCGGCGTCAGCACCGTATCGGTTGGCAAACGCCGCGGCGCCGCGGCGAGCAGATTCAGCGCATCCGCGTCGAAAAGCAGCGGTTTTCCGCTGCCCAGCGCATATCGGTATAGCTCGCGCCCCCATGTTTCCTGGCCGAGGCCGGGGCCTATCGCGATCACGTTCGCAGCGGCGAAGGTCGCGCCTGGATCGTCGCCTTCGCCGATCGCACGCGGCATCGCCTCCGGCAATCGCGCCAGCATCGGCGCGACATGCGCCTCGCGCGTTATCGCATCGAGCAGGCCAGCGCCACTGCGCAAGGCCGCCTGCGCGCACAGCAATAACGCACCGCCGTGACCGTGATCGCCGCCGATGCACAACACTCGGCCGTTGCGACCTTTGTGACTGTCGCGCAGACGCGGCGACAACCAGCGCCACACGTCGCCGGCGCGCAGCCAGTGCGCGCTCGCCGGTATCCCGTAGAGTTCGCGCGGCAAACCGAGGTCGGCGAGTGCGAGCGCACCGACGCGATCGAGCGCGGCGCCGCTGCGCAGCCCGCATTTGCCGGCGATGAATTCAAGCGTGCGCTGCGCGGTCACCGCCGATGGGTAGGCATAGCCGCGATCGGCATCGACGCCGCTCGGCACGTCGAGTGCGAGCACCGGCGCTGGATGGGCGTTGATCGCGTCGATCAGAGCGGATGCGTCGGCATCGGGCGCACGCGACAGGCCGATGCCGAACAGCGCGTCGACGATGAGCTCGGTCTCCGGCAAGGCGCCTTCGAACTCGACCACACGACCGCCGGCCTGCGCGTAGCCGGCCGCGGCTCGCTCGGCGAGCGCTCCGCGGGGCGCGTGCCCGGGCAGGCGCAGCACCAGCACTTTGCGCCCGGCCTGCTGCGCATGCATCGCCAATACATAACCGTCGCCACCGTTGTTGCCCGGGCCGCAGACCACCAGCAGGCGCATCGCCTGCGGCCAATGGCCCAAAAGCTCGCGCCAGGCGGCTTCGCCGGCCCGCGCCATCAGCGCATGGGCGTCGCCGAGCTCGGCGGCGGCCGCGGCTTCGATCGCACGCAGCGCGGCGCCGTCGAACAGAGGCGTCGGCGGCGTCGGCGATGAAGTTTCAGCGGTCGGCGACATGCGGCGATTCTATACTTGCCGCATCGTGAGCCAGCCCGACGCCCGCCCCACTTCGCCTTCCGTGTCCGCCGATGCGCCCGGAACCGCGCCCGACTACGCGGCGCTGGCCTTGCGCATCCGCGAGATCGCCCGCGAATTCGGCTTCCAGCGCTGCGGCATCTCCGGGATCGAACTGGCGCAGGACGAGGCCTACCTGCTCGACTGGCTCGACCAGGGCCTGCATGGCTCGATGGACTGGATGGCCCGCCACGGCGGTTTGCGCGCGCGTCCCGGCGAATTGCTGCCGGGCACCCTGCGGGTGATCTCGGTCGGCCTCGACTACGGCCGTCGCGACGACGAAGACGCCTGGGTCACGCTCGCCGACGGCGAACGCGCCTATGTCGCGCGCTACGCCCTCGGCCGCGATTACCACAAGCTCATGCGCCAGCGCCTGCAGCGCCTGGCCGACCGCCTGGCCGAACTGGTCGGCCCGTTCGGCCATCGCGTGTTCGTCGACTCCGCGCCCGTGCTCGAACGCGCGTTGGCGCGCAACGCCGGGCTCGGCTGGATCGGCAAACACACCTGTTTGATCGACAAGGACGGCGGCTCCTGGTTCTTCCTCGGCGAGATCTACGTCGACTTGCCCTTGCCGATCGACCGCCCGGCCAGCGCCCATTGCGGCACCTGCACGCGCTGCATCGACATCTGCCCGACCCAGGCCATCGTCGCCCCGCACCGCCTCGACGCGCGACGTTGCATTTCCTATCTGACGATCGAGCACGAAGGCCCGATACCGGTCGAACTGCGCGCGCCGATCGGCAACCGCATCTTCGGCTGCGACGACTGCCAGCTCGTCTGCCCCTGGAACAAATTCGCCAAGCGCAACGACGAACCCGATTTCCGTGCCCGCAACGACCTCGACCGCGCCAGCCTGGCGCAATTGTTCGCCTGGGACGAAGACGAATTCCTGCGCCGCACCGAAGGCTCGGCGATCCGCCGCAGCGGCCATGAACGCTGGTTGCGCAACATCGCCGTCGCCCTGGGCAACGCCCCGGGCACGAACGAAGTGATCGCCGCCTTGCGTTCGCGGCGCGAGCATCCCAGCGAGATCGTGCGCGAGCATGTCGAGTGGGCGCTGGCGCGGCACGGGGCGGCGTAGCTCGCGGTATAACGTTCGGTGGCGCGGCGCCATGGCCGGCGCCCCAAAGGGTAGGAGCGGCGCGAGCCGCGACCGTGAACCGGCAACTACTGCGCCGCCTTCCTATCGCACCCAAGACTTCGCGCCGACGTCGCCATTGACTATCGTGTCGCGGCTTGCGCCGCTCCTACCCAAGAGCAGCGACGGCCGTTGCCGTTGCCGTTGCCGTTGCCGTTGCCGTTGCCGTTGCCGTTGCCGTTGCCGTTGCCGTTGCCAAGATTTTGATCTGCTTTGCCGCTTTGCCGGTCAAGTGGAGACCCGTAGGGCGCCGCACAGGACGTGCGGCGTTTTCCGATAAGACAGGGACGTCTTATCGGAAAATCCCGGCGCGAGCATCGCACTCGTGGCTTGTGCCCTTGCAAGGAGAGCCCTTTTCTTTGGTTACCTTTCTTTTGGGCTTAGCAAAAGAAAGTAACCCGGCCGCGTGAGCGGACGGAAGCTCTGCACTTGCTTATGACTTTCATACAAGCAAGATCAAACGATAAAAGCTTCCGCCACTAAAGCGGCGGGTTACTTTCTTTTGTCTAAAGCAACAAAAGAAAGTAACCAAAGAAAAATGCTTTAGTTTTGAATCACAAGCCCGCACGAGCGATGCCGACGCCGGGATTTTTCATACGGGACATCCCTGTCCCGATGAAAAACGGCCTGCATCCATGCAGGCCGCCCTCCGGGTCTTCGATTGCCTTCGCGAGCGCGCATCGGCGCACGGCAACAACAAAGAGCAAGAGCGGCAACGGAGCGACAGCGGAGCGGCATTTGATCGACGTCGGCCACGAAAGATCCGCACCGACCGCAGTTCGCGGTCGCGGCTCGCGCCGCTCCTACTCCGGCGAAAGCGCGCCGCTTCGATGAATGACGTCAGCTTTGTTGTCTCTGCGCGTCCCTTGGTCGCGGCTTGCGCCGCTCCTACCCTGAGAGCCGAAGCCACCCTTCAGAAACGAAGAACGGCGCCGTAGCGCCGTTCTTGTTGATCGCGAATCCGCCGCAGCCTCAGCCGCGCAAGCGCCGGATCAGCTCGCGCGTGACCGGGTCGTCGGCCTCGGCTTCGCCGGCCAAGGCCGGCAGCAGACGGCTGGCGACTTGCTTGCCGAGTTCGACGCCGAATTGGTCGAAGGCGTTGATGCCCCAGAACACCGACTGCAGATAGACGCTGTGTTCGTACATCGCCAACAAGGCGCCGAGCGAATGCGGGGTCAAGGCGTCGAGCAGGATCGTGGTGCTCGGGCGTCCGCCGGCGTAGACGCGGTGCGGATCGTCGCTGCCCTGGCCGTTGGCGAAGGCTTCGGTCTGGGCCAGCAAGTTGGCCTGCAGTGCGCGATGGTTCTGCGCATACGGCGCGTCGGTGCGGACCACGCCGATGAAGTCGGCCGGCACGATCGAGGTGCCCTGGTGCAGGGCCTGGAAGAAGCTGTGCTGGGTGTCGGTGCCGACGCCGCCCCACCACACCGCAACGGTGTCGCCGGCGACGGCCGAACCGTCCAGGCGCACCGACTTGCCCAGGCTTTCCATCACCAACTGCTGCAGATAATTCGACAGCAACTTGAGGCGGTCGTCATAGGCGAGCACGGCCTGGGTCGCGTAACCGAGGCCGTTGCGGTTCCAGATCGCGGTCAGCGCATGCCAGGCGGCGAGATTGTTCTGCAGCGGCGTGCGCAGCACGTGCGCGTCCATCTCGGCGGCGCCGTCGAGGAACTGTTCGAACGCGTCCATGCCGATGGCCAGTGCGATCGGCAGGCCGACCGCCGACCACAGCGAATACCGGCCGCCGACCCAGTCCCACATCGGCAGGATACGCTCGGAGGGGATGTTGAAGGCCTCCGCCGCACGCTCGAGGTTGGCGCTGATCGCGTACAGGCGCGAGTCGTCGCCGAGCCAGTCGCGCAGGATGCCGCCGTTGAGCAGGGTCTCCTGGGTGCCGAAGGTCTTGGAGATCAACAGCGCGGCGGTGCGCTTGGGATCGAGGCCGGCAAGCACGCGCTGGGCGGCGTGGCCGTCGACGTTGGATAGGAAGTGCACGCGGAAGCGGCCCGGGGTGGCGCCGGTCAACGCATCCACGGCCAGGCGTGGGCCGAGATCGGAACCGCCGATGCCGACGCTGACGATGTCGGTGACCTCGCTAGCGGCGAGCGCATCGACTACGGCGCGCATGCGCTTGCGCGCTTCCAACGCCTGGGCGTGGGCAGCGCGCGCGGTGTCGGTGGCCGACAAGTCGCTGCGCAAGGCGCTGTGCAGCGCCGGACGGCCTTCGGTGACGTTGACGATCTCGCCGTCGAACAGGGCGCGCAGGCGGCCGACGCTGTCGGCGGCCTCGGCGGCGCGGAACAACCACTCCAGCGCGGCGCGGTCGTAACGCTGGCGGGCGAAGCTGGCGTAGACCGGCCCGACCTTGACGGTGAAGTCCGTTGCGCGGGCCGGATCGGCGGCGATCAACGCCGGCAGCGGGGTTTGGGTGACGCGCCCGACTTCGGCGCGCAGCTCAGTCAGTCGGGCGTCATCGCTCATCTGTCTTCGGTTCTCAGGCGGCCTGCGCCGGCATCGAGGTGTTGGTGTGGGTGAGTTGGTTGTTGCGGTCCACATAGACCAGGGTCGGCTTGTACTTCGCCGCCTCGGCCTCGTCGCAGATACCGTAAGCGCAAATGATGACCAGATCGCCGGGCTGGGCCTTGTGGGCCGCCGCGCCGTTGACCGAGATCACGCCGCTGCCCTCTTCGCCGCGAATGGCGTAAGTCGAGAAGCGGTGGCCGCTGTTGATGTTGTAGATGTGGACCTGTTCGTACTCACGGATGCCCGAGATATCGAGCAGGCGGCCATCGATGGCGCAGGAGCCTTCGTAATGAAGCTCGGCGTGGGTCACGGTGGCGCGGTGGATCTTGGCCTTGAGCAGGTTCAGTTGCATGTCGGTTACTCCGTCCGCAGACGCGCGGGCGCGAAAGGCCAGAAGTCTAGCAGCGCATGGCGCGCTGCAACATGGGTCGGGGGCGCGGCCGGCGGAACGGAGTATTCCCGTTCAGTGGCGCGGCTTTCGTGGGGCGCCCGGCGCCTGTTCAGGTCTCGAATTCGAGGTTGTCGATGAGCCGGGTGCGGCCCAGTCGGGCCGCGATCAACGCCACCCGTGCCCCGCTCTCGCCGGCCCCGCCCTCGCCTTCTTCGGGCAAGCCCAGGTCCGGGCGCCGGACCACGGCGTAGTCGACCACGAAGCCGGCCGCACCCAGGCGTTCGAGCGCGCCGGCCTCGACCGCTACACGCGACTGCCCGGCCTGGCTGGCCTCGCGCATCCATTGCAGACAGGCGTGGATGGCCACTGCCTGAGGGCGTTCGCTTTCGGACAGGTATTGGTTGCGCGAACTCAAGGCCAGGCCGTCGGCCTCGCGGCGGGTGTCGGCGCCGACGATCTCGATCGGGAACGCGAGGTCGCGGACCATGTAGCGGATCACCGCGAGCTGTTGGTAGTCCTTGCGGCCGAACACGGCGACGTCCGGGCGGACCTGGTTGAACAAACGCGCGACCACGGTGGCGACGCCGTCGAAATGGCCGGGACGGTGCGCGCCTTCGAGGGTCTCGGTGACCTGCGGCACCCGCACCTGCACGGTGCGCTCGGCGCCGAAGGGATACATGGTCTCGACCGAAGGCAACCACAGCAGATCGCAACCGGACGTGCGCAGGCCTTCGGCATCGGCCTCGGGCGTGCGCGGGTAACGGCCGTAGTCTTCGTTCGGGCCGAACTGGGTCGGGTTGACGAACACGCTCGCCACCACGCGGTCGGCGCGCTCGCGCGCCAGGCGGATCAGCGAATGGTGGCCGGCGTGCAGGTTGCCCATGGTCGGCACGAAGGCGATGCGTTGCCCGGCCAGGCGCCACGTTTCCAGGGTCGAGCGCAGCGCGCCCAGTTGATCGACAGTCAGCATGCGGTACTCGGTAGGACGGCGCGGACCGGGTCCGCGATGAAGGCAAGATCGGGGTGCGCGGCGGCAATTTCCAGAGCGCCGCGCGGATGCGGGCGATCGCCGGACGGCCCCGCCGCAAGGATCAGTCGTAAGAGTGCGCCGCGTCCGGGAAGGCGCCGCTGCGCACGGCGTCGGCGAAGGCCTGGAAGGCGCCGGCGACCGAGCCGCCCTCGGCGAGGAAATCCTTGACGAACTTGGGCCGGCGATGGCCCGAGTTGACCCCGAGCAGATCGTGCAGCACCAACACCTGGCCGTCGCAGTGCGGGCCGGCACCGATGCCGATGGTCGGGATGGCGAGGTCGGCGGTGATCGCCGCGGCCAACCCGGTCGGCACGCATTCGAGCACCAGCAGGGTCGCCCCGGCCTCGGCCACCGCGCGCGCGTCGGCGCGCAGCCTGGTCGCGGTGGCGTCGTCGCGGCCCTGCAGCTTGTAACCGCCCAGGCGCAGCACCGATTGCGGGGTCAGGCCGAGATGGGCGCAGACCGGGATCTCGCGCTCGACCAGGAAACGGATGACTTCGAGCTTATGGCCCGCGCCTTCCAACTTGACCATCGCCGCGCCGGCCTGCAGCAACCGCGTCGCCGCTTCGAGCGCGCGTTCGGGCGTAGCGTCGGACTGGAACGGAAGGTCGCTGATCAGCAGGGCTTTGGACAAACCGCGCGCGACGCAGGCGGTGTGATAGGCCATATCGGCGGTGGTGACCGGCAAGGTGCTGTTCTGGCCTTGCACGACCATGCCGAGCGAGTCGCCGACCAACACCAGCTCGACGCCGACCGCGTCCATGGTGCGGGCGAAACTGGCGTCGTAGGCGGTCAGCATGACCAGCTTGCGGCCGTCGCGCTTGGCGTCGGCGAGCATGGGCACGGTCCAGGCCTTGGCGGCCGGTTTGTCGGTGGGGGCCGATGTGTACATGGTGTGGGTTCGTCCGGGCGGTGGCGCGCGGACGCCGCTGGGGAGAGCGCAATAACTTAACAGGTTGCGCCGGGGCGCGACCGGCCATGCGTCCAACGCGATCGGCCCGCCACGGCGCGGCAAGCCGGCCGCCTCATGCGCGCAGCGCGGCGGTCAATTATCGACCGCGTCGAGCCGGCGAATCGCGCCGGCATCGATGCACTGCAAGGCCTCGCGCGCCGGTCCGCGCAGCGGAATGACGGCGTCGGGCGCGATTTCGAGCAAAGGCACCAAGGCGAATGCGCGTTCGTGCAGATGAGGGTGCGGCACGTGCAGGCCGGGCTCGTCGATCACCGAGTCGCCGTAAAGCAGCAAGTCGAGGTCGAGCGTGCGCGGGCCCCAGCGGTCGCTGCCGTCGGCGCGGCGCGCGCGTCCGGCCTCGCGTTCGATCGCGAACATCGCCGCTAGCAGCTGCTGCGCGCTCAAGCCGGTTTCGAGCATCGCCACGGCGTTGACGAAATCGGGTTGTTCGGTGACGCCCCAGGCCGGCGTGCGGTAGAGGCTAGACAGACGCAACAACCGCGTCTGCGGGGCAATGCCGAGAGCGCGCGAGGCGGCACGCAAAACCTCGGCGCTGTCGCCGAGATTGCTGCCGAGGCCGACGAAAGCGACCGTCGACGGGGCGGATGCGGTCCAGGTCATGCTCAGGCCATCGCAGATTCAAGGTCACCGGAAGCCGGTCGCGGCCGGGATCTTCTCGTCAGAGCATCGTCTCAGCCGGAAATTCTCGGGCCTGTCGTCGCCGACGACGCAGGCCCGTGCCGATCACTCCGATGCGGTCGGCGCGCCGCGACGACGGCGGCGACGCTTGCGCGGGCCGCGTTCCTCGCCGCCCTCCTCGTCGTCCTGGGGCGGATTCGCCTCCTGGTAGGCAAGCAGTTCGCCCGGATGCAATTGCGCCTCGCGCCAGAATTCGACGTCGGCGGTGTGCTCGTCCGATGCGGCCATGCGCAGCGAGAGGAAATCGAAAGCGGCGCGGAAACGCGGATGCGACAGCAGCCGGAACACGCGCTTGCGCTGACGCTGCTGGAAACGCGACTGCAGCAGCCAGATCTCCTGCATCGGCAGCGAGAAACGGCGCGGCAGCGCGATCGTCGACAGCTGATGCAAGGTGACGCGGTCGGCAGCGCGGCGCTGCGCTTCGGCGGTGTGCACGCCTTGCGCCTGCAGGCCCATCAGGTCGCGGCAATACGCCGGCCACAGCAACAGCGCGAACAGGAACGCGGGCGAAACCGGCTCGTCGTTGGCGACGCGCGCGTCGGTGCCCTTCAGCCCTTCCAGCACCATCCGGCGCAGGGCGCCGCTGCGGTTGGACTTCAAGGCCGCGGCGCTTTCCGGCAACAGCGCCGACAGCAATCCGAAACGCTCCAGGCCGAGGAAGCTCTCGACCGCGTGGCCCGACAAGAACAGCTTGAGGCATTCCTCGAACAACCGCGCCGGCGCGGCGTCGGCGAGCAACGGCGCCAGGTGCGGGATCGGCGCGGCGGTGGCCGCTTCGATCTCGAAGCCGAGCTTGGCCGCCAGGCGCACCGCGCGCAGCATCCGCACCGGGTCTTCGCGATAACGCGTTTCCGGATCGCCGATCAGGCGCATCAGGCGGTTCTGCACGTCCTCGAAGCCGCCGACGTAGTCGCGCACCGAGAAATCCTCGACCGCGTAATACAGCGCATTGGCGGTGAAGTCGCGGCGGACCGCGTCGTCCTCGATGCTGCCGTAGACGTTGTCGCGGACCAGACGGCCGCCGGTGTCGGTCTCGCGGTCGCCGCTGCCGTCGTCGATGTTGGCGCGGAAAGTCGCGACCTCGATGATCTCGCGGCCGTAGACCACGTGCGCCAGGCGGAACCTGCGGCCGATCAGGCGGCAGTTGCGGAACAGGCCCTTGACCTGCTCTGGCGTGGCGTCGGTGGCGACGTCGAAGTCCTTGGGGTGACCGCCGACCAGGATGTCGCGCACGGCGCCGCCGACCAGGAAGGCGCCGAAGCCGCTGTCGCGCAGCCGATACAGCACGCGAAGCGCGTTCGGACTGATCTCCTTGCGCGAGACATTGTGCTGGTCGCGCGGGATCACGCGCAGCGAGGTATGGAATGAAGAGTTATCGGCTTGCATCGAGCGGGCGTGCCGCCTTATAGGTTCGTAAGGTTCAACCGTTGCCCGTGGCAACGGCGGCGCATATACTAGCAGGCCGCATCGGGTTGAGAGTCCGTGCGGTCTGCCAGGAACCCGTTCCCGGCCGAGTTTCAACCTGCTCCCTTCGTCTAGAGGCCTAGGACGTGGCCCTCTCAAGGCTAAAACACGGGTTCGAATCCCGTAGGGAGCGCCAATACGCGACCAGGTCGCCAGAAGCCCGCGCAGCGATGCGCGGGCTTTTTCTTGGCGCCAGCCGCGTTACGGGGCCGGGCGGACGCGCGATTTGCGCCAACGGCCCAGTCCCGCCTTGGGTCGTCGCCGCGCGAATGGCTACACTATCGCTGCCCGGCCTGTTCGCCCCGGACCATAGCTCAGGATTCCCGCCATGCCCTTCGTCGTCACCGAGAACTGCATCAAGTGCAAGTACACCGACTGCGTCGAGGTGTGCCCGGTCGACTGCTTCCACGAAGGTCCGAATTTCCTGGTGATCGACCCGGACGAGTGCATCGACTGCACCCTCTGCGAGCCGGAATGCCCGATCAACGCGATCTATCCCGAGGACGACGTGCCGGCCGGCCAGGAGCCTTTCGTCGCGCTCAACGCCGAACTGTCCAAGTCCTGGCCGGTGATCACCACCCGCAAGGACGGCCCGCCCGACGCCAAGGACTGGGAAAACAAGCCCGGCAAGCTCGACCTGCTCGAGCGTTGAGCCTCGCCGGCGCGGCCTCGGCCGCGCTCGTCCGAACCACCCCATAAAGACTCGGCGGGCTTCGCCCTGCCCGCAACGATGCGGCTGGCCGATGCAGCCTGGCCGGCTCGGCTCGGCTCGGCCTGGCTCTGCCCTGACCGCCCGGACCTTGCCGGGATGACCGCCGGCACCGCCTCCGCCCGAGCCCGCCCGGGCCCGCGCCATGGCCGCCTGGCATTCATCGGCCCGCACCTAGACTCGGCCGGTCACGGACCGAATGAAACGACGCCATGCCGCATGCCCGTTTGCGCCTGAATCTGCTCCTCGCGCTTTGCGCCGCACCGATCCTCGCCGGCGCACAACCGCGCACGCTCGCCCTCGCCCAGCTCGATCTGTCGCAGCTGGACCTATCGAAGCTGGACCTATCGAAGCTGGATCTGTCGCAGGTCGACCTGTCGCGGTTGGACCCGGCCGCGATCGCCGCCGGCGCCAGCGACACTCTGATGCGCGCGCCCGACGGTTCGATCGACGACTTGTTCCAGGCCCTGCACCAGGCCTCGCGCCATCCGCGCGATGCGGCGACGCTGTGCGCCTTGTTCGATCCGGCCGCCGACCGCAGCCCGCAGGCCCTCGCTGCCGCGGCGCAGAACCTCGGCGACGCCAGCCGCCAAGGCTTCGCCAACGCCCTGCTCGGCATCGCCGCGAACGGCCTGCAGAACCCGCGCCAGCCTTACGACGCCGGTGCGGCGAAACAAACGCTGAAATCCGCCGGCACCACCGCGATGCTGCTGCACGACGGCTTCATGGGCGCGCTGAATGCCGACGCCGGCGAACCGGGCGGACGCGAGGCGCGCTGCCAGGCGTTCGGCTGGCTGCTGGATGCGCTCAAGGACATGCCGCGCGCACAGCGCGCCTCGGCGATGCGCCTGATGTTGAACGAGGGTCTGACCCGCTGGTCGCCGCCACGCTGAGTGCGCTCGTCGTGCTGGCTTCATAACGAAAACGGGCGCCATCGGCGCCCGTTTCGCAAGCAGGACTGCGGCGTTGGATCAACGGCCGCCGAGTGCCGCCTTGAGGTTGGCGATGAGCTTGGCCGGGGCTTCGCCGGTCGCCGGCAGACCGCGCGGGTCGACCGCCGAGACGTAGGCGCCGGCTTCGACCGCACTGATGCGGACCAGGAAGTTGCTGCCTTCGTAGTTCACGTCGTAGGCGCCAAGCAACTGCGCACGGCTGGCGATGTTGAGGCCTTCGACCTTGCCGAGCGCGTCGCCGACCTGGTTGAACACCGCGTCGCGGTTGCCGCTGACGGTGAAACCGTTGGCCGACGAGGCCGGGGTGCCGGCGGCGGCCTGAGTCGGACGCGACGCGGCCAGACCCGAGGCGGTCACCGAACCGCCCGGCACGGCCATCGCGCCGTCGGTGCGAGGCTGGTCGAGGTCCGGCGGCACTTCCAGCGGACGGTTCTCAGGCGTTTCGGCGTAGAGCTTGTTGCCCTTGCGGAACCAGCTGCAACCCGACGTGGCGACCATCGCCAGCAACAGACCGGCGACAACCGCGCGGGACAGAGAAACATTGGAACGCATGAGCATCTCCTACAGGGATTCAGGCCGCGAGGGTGTCGCGGCAGACGTGTTCGAGTTCGACGACGAGACCGGCGGTGCGCCGGGCGGCATCCTGATGGGCGGCCGAAAGCGACTGCAGGGGCAGGCGCAGACCATGGCCGATGCCCTGGGCGCTGAGCAAGGCCTTGACCGGAATCGGATTCGGTTCCAGACCGAGGAAATCGTAGGCCGGGCGCAGACGCGCGTCCCAGGCCTCGGCTTCGGCGCCGCGACCGGCGCGGGCCAGGTCGGCGAGACGGCGGAATGCCGCCGGCAGCACATTGGAACCGACCGAAATGATGCCGTCGGCGCCGGCAAGCATGGCCCGGCAGGCGGTCGGGTCGTCGCCGCTGATCACGGCGAAGCCTTCGCTCTTGAGCGCCAGCAAGGCCTGCATCCGCTGCGGATCGGACACCGCTTCCTTGATGCCGACGATGCGCGGATGGCCGGCCAGCTCGGCCACGGTCTCCGGCAGCAGGTCGCCGCCGGTGCGGCCGGGCACGTTGTAGAGCACCACCGGCAAAGCACCGTCGTCGGCTATCGCACGGAAATGCGCGACCAGACCGGCCTGGGTCGGGCGCACGTAGGGCGGGGTCACGACCAGCGCCGCGTCGGCGCCGAGGGCGGCCACGTGGCGGGTCAGTTCGATGGTTTTGGCGGTATTGGACAAGCCGGTGCCGGCCAGGACCGGAATGCGGCCGGCGACGAATTCGACCGCGGCGCGCAGCACGGCGTCGTATTCGGCGTCGTAGAGCGCGGCGGCCTCGCCGGTCGAGCCGGCGACGACGACGGCCTGGGTGCCGCCTTCCAGCTGCATCGCCAGCAGTTTGTGCCAGGCGTCCAGGTCGATTTCGCCGGACGCGGTGAAAGGCGTCGCCAGCGCGGTGATGCTGCCGGAAAGTCGCAAGTGAAGACCTACTAAGTGGAGTTCGCGTCCGCAGCCGTGCTGCGGAGCGGTCGGGGGCCATTATTCCAGCGGGCGGGCCGGTGCGGAAACGTGCGCCGGTGCAGCCACGCACGGGACGATGTTACTTGCGGCCCGAAAGCGCGGGCAAGTATGCTCCCTTCAGCCGCAGCCCGTCCGCGGGCCGCCGTTCATATCCGAGCATCACGCTCCCCTTGCAGGCGCCGCCTTGACCGATTCCGCTTCCCGGCCGTCGCCGAACGAAAACCACCTCCTGATCAACGCCTATACGACGCATCCGGAGTCGCCGCTGTTGTCGGTGACGCGCCGGATCGCCGATTCGGGCTGCAATCTCGTCGATGCGCGCCTGTCCACGGTGGGCCGCGACGTCTCGGTGACCGCGCTGGCGGTCGGCTCCTGGGACTCGGTCGCCAAGCTCGAGGCCATGCTGACGCGCCTGGAGCGCGAGGAAGGCCTGAAACTGGTCTGGTACCGCACCGGCGCCAAGCAGGTGCAGTCCAACCTGCTGCCCTACATCGTCGAGGTCGTGGCCGCCGACAAGCCGGGCATCCTGTTCCAGCTGGCCGACTTCTTCGATCGCCAGGGCATCACCATCGAAAGCCTGCATTGCTCGCGTTACCGCGCGATGCAGACCGGCGCCGACATGTTCTCGGCGCAGATCACTATCGGCGTGCCCTCGAGCATGCACATCGCCGCCCTGCGCGACGATTTCCTCGAGTTCTGCGACCATCTGAACCTAGACGCCATCATGGACCCGATGAAGTTCTGATCATGCTCGATACCGGCGACCACGCTTACGGCAAGAAAACCCCCGACCTCGCCCTGGCCCTGTCCGGCGGCGAGACGGTCAAGCTCAAGGACTATGCCGGCCAATGGCTGGTGCTGTACTTCTACCCGAAGGACAGCACCCCGGGCTGCACCACCGAAGGCCTGGACTTCAACGCCCTGCTGCCCAAGTTCAAGAAGCTCGGCGCGACCGTGCTCGGGGTGTCGCGCGATTCGATCAAATCGCACCAGAATTTCTGCGCCAAGCAGGGCTTCAAGTTCGAACTGGTCAGCGACGCCGACGAATCGGTGTGCAACGCCTTCGGTGTGATCAAGGAAAAGAACCTGTACGGCCGCAAGTACATGGGCATCGAACGCAGCACCTTCCTGATCGGCCCCAAGGGCGTCATCGCCCAGTCATGGCGACCGGTGAAAGTCGCTGGCCATGCCCAGGCCGTACTCGACGCACTCAAGGAACACGCCGCCCAGTGAGGCCCCTCGTTTCCACGCTCGCACGCTGTCCCGCCCCGCGGGTCACGGCGGCGCGGCCGTGCGCGCGCGCTGCCCGCTCGCGTTCGCCGCACTTGTGCGACCCACGCCCCGCCCCGGCGAGGGCCGCTGGCGGACACTCGCCTCAGCGCCTTCGCGAGCCTTGCCACCCCGTTCCGCCGTCGCAACGAAACGCACCGCCCATCATCTCCGACGAGACTTCCGAATGACCAGAAGCAAGCGGATCTATGTGCTCGACACGAACGTGCTCATGCACGACCCGACCGCGCTGTTCAAGTTCCAGGAACACGATGTCTACCTGCCGATGCAAGTCATCGAGGAGTTGGACAACGGCAAGAAAGGCACCTCCGAAGCCAGCCGCAACGCGCGCCAGGTCAGCCGCTTCCTCAACGAACTGATCCAGGCCGAAGGCACCGACAAGATCAGCAGCGGCATCACCCTCAACCGCCCGCAGGGGCTGCAGCTGCGCGGCGCGCAGAGCATCGGCAAGCTGCGCTTCCAGACCGGCTCGTTCGACGCCGGCAAGCGCTTCAGCGCGGTGATCCCGGACAACCAGATCCTCGGCGCGATCCTCGCCCTGCAGGAGCAGGAGCCCGGCGTGCCGGTGGTGTTCGTGTCCAAGGACATCAACCTGCGCATCAAGGCCTCGATCGCCGGCATCGTGTCGGAGGATTACGAGAACGACCGCGCGCTCGACGATTTCAGCCTGCTCTACACCGGCGCGACCGCGCTGCCGGACGACTTCTGGCAGCGCCACGGCCAGGACCTCAAGTCCTGGACCGAGAAAGGCCGCACCTACTACGAAATCAGCCGCACCGAGAACGACGACTGGTACCCGAACCAGTTCCTCTACCTGCCCGGCGACGACGAGTCCGAACTCAAGGTCACCAAGGTCGGCGAAGACCGCGTGCAGTTGCAGATCGTCGACGACTTCCGCCATAACCAGCATGCGGTCTGGGGCATCATCGCGCGCAATCGCGAACAGAACTTCGCCCTCAACGCGCTGATGGACCCGGAGATCGACTTCGTCACCCTGCTCGGCACCGCCGGCACCGGCAAGACCCTGCTCGCCCTCGCCGCCGGCCTGGCGCAGACCATGGACCAGCAGCGCTACCGCGAAATCATCATGACCCGCGCCACCGTCAGCGTCGGCGAGGACATCGGCTTCCTGCCCGGCACCGAAGAGGAAAAGATGACGCCGTGGATGGGCGCGTTGACCGACAATCTGGAAGTGCTGACCCACAACCAGGAAGGCGGCGCCTGGGGCCGCGCGGCGACCAACGACCTGCTCGCCTCGCGCATCAAGATCCGCTCGATGAACTTCATGCGCGGCCGCACCTTCCTGAGCCGCTGGCTGATCCTCGACGAAGCACAGAACCTGACCCCGAAGCAGATGAAGACCCTGATCACCCGTGCCGGCCCCGGCACCAAGATCGTCTGCCTCGGCAACGTCGAACAGATCGACACCCCGTATCTGACCGAAACCACTTCGGGCCTGACCTACGCGGTCGACCGCTTCAAGGGCTGGGCGCACAGCGCGCACGTGACCCTGCGCCGTGGCGAGCGTTCGAGGTTGGCGGATTACGCTTCCGAAGTGCTCTGATCCCTTAACGGGTGTCCAATCGAGCGCCGCGCGATGCTGTATCGCGCGGCGCTCGATTTTTCTGCGGGCCCGCATCAAGCCGCGCCCCATAGGAACCGCCGGACACCGGCATGCTCCCGACCGGCGTCGTGCCCGATCGATGTCGTACGCATACGAAGAAAGCCGGCGCGAGCGCCGGCTTTCCCGATTCGTAACGCGTTCTGATGAGCCCGGCGATCAGCGTCCGGGCACGCGGCAGCAGGTAACCTGGGCTTTGTAGGCGATCCCGCTCAGTAACGAGCCGACCAGGTCGCACTTCCAGCCGGTCGGCTGGCCGCCGACGACATTGGGTTCCGAGCTGTTGATCGTCAGCCCCAACGCACCGGTGCACGAACCGCTGGTCGCCGAGTAACCCGCAGGGCAAGCGATCGTGCGCGTCTGCACTCCACCGAGCAAATCGAGAAAGCCGCTCTGCTCGGCTACGGTGCAGTCCAGTGCGACCGTCTCAGGCTCGGTGAAATAGCCTTCAGCGTCGATCACCATGTGCGATTGATTATGGCTGTAGACGTTGAACTGCGAGGAACAGCTCGGACGGCACTGCGGTACAGTGGAGTGTCCCGAGGTGATCAGACCGGGACTATAATTCAGCGCGGTCGTGATCGGCTTAGCTTCATTGAACGGATATGCAGTGAAATAGCCGTTACCGCCGGGGAGCACCGACGTGAAACTCAATGCCAGAGCGGCGGCGTTCGCGGGAATTCCGCAGTTGGATTCGAAACCGCCTTGCGAAGTGAAATCCGTCGCCGTGTAGCCCGCATAACTCCGCGTTTCTCCGCCGGCAAGCGGACCGCCGACTACCCGCGTATCGACGATGCGACAGGGATTGATCGGGGTATAGACCAGATTGCTTGCGGTGACGGCCTTGGTTTGCGCGCCACCGTCCTTACCTGCAACCGCGACGATCGCCGGAGCGCCTCCCAGGAGTTGACTGCTCATCGACTGAAAATCGTCTGCACTCGCGGCGCGCTCGAGATTGCTGATGTCTACTTCGTTTATCGTATCCTGCAGTCGATCGCCCCATCCGGCGGCCGAAGGGCCGTAAGTTTTTTCGACGTAGGGCGTCCAACGCGAAACGATGCTTTCGCCCAGTTCCGCGCGCATTGATTCCGGAGCCAGGCCGGTGTCGTTGCGGACCATCCAGCCATAACCCAACGCAATCGTCGGCAAACCGATTACCAGCAGACCAATTAATAACTTCCTTTTTGTACTCATGAGCAGTCGCCCTTTCCTGGTAGGAGTGCATAGGCGCGCTAGGCGCCGAGGATAAATGGTCTCCGCACCGCTCGTTTCGTTCGGCGGCGAGGCTCGCGCAGCACTGCGCAAAGAATGGATAGTTCATCCGATGCGCGTGCGGCAACCTCCGCTTTCGCTAACGGAGCGTATCGTTCGTGATACACGGGAACGCAACGCTTTCGTTCCAACGCAGCCCACCTGTGACGAAATCCTCAATATATGCAACCGCGTTATCGAATCCGGACCAATAGCGACCAGTTCCCCTATCGGGTTAGCGATACGGGGAGCATGATCGGCCTTGTCTTTCCAGGGGAGACCGTCATGGCTGCACTGCCTGATCGCATTCGACGCGCACGCTCGCTGTCCCGCACCTCTCAGCTCGAACTGGCCAAGGCCGTAGGCGTCCAACGCAGCGCGGTCGCGCAATGGGAACGGGCCGACGGCAGTCGCCCATCGATGCATCACCTGCTCGCGATCGCGACGACTACGGGGGTATGTCTGGAATGGCTCGGCACTGGCCGGGGGCAGATGCACCCTGCCGAAAATGCCTGGACCCTGGCCGTCCGTTCGGCCGATTACGCGCAGGACGATATCGAGGAGGAATGTCTGAATTCGCTCAGGCAGTTGCCCTTTCAACTTCGCAAACAGCTGGTAGCGACCATCTCGCTGATGGCCAAGACCTCGGTCGCGGTTGAATCCAAACGCGATTAGATAACAATCTGGCCGCGACCGAGGCGTTACGACGATCCGCTGCGCGAGTCGAAGCGGTGCGGTATCGTGTCGCGCATAGCAACCTAATCGCACCCGCTTTGATCAGTATCCATGACCGCCTTGCGCAGGACGTTCAAAATGATTGAACGCCCCAGTTCCGCCCTCACCATCGCCGGCTCCGACTCCGGCGGCGGCGCCGGCATCCAGGCCGATCTCAAGACCTTCGCCGCACATCGCGTGCACGGGCTTAGCGCGCTCGCGGCGTTGACCGCGCAGCACACTCGCGGGGTCACCGCGGTGCACGTGCCCGACACCGGCTTCCTGCGCGCGCAGATCGATGCCTGCTTCGACGATTTCGAGGTGCGCGCGGTCAAGCTCGGCATGCTCGCCAACGCCGAGGTCATTCTTGCCGTCGCCGATGCGCTGGAGCATTACCGGCCCGAGTACGTGGTGCTCGATCCGGTCATGGTCGCGACCTCCGGGGCGCGCCTGCTCGAAGCATCGGCCCTGGACGCCATGCGCACACGGCTGCTGCCCTTGGCCAGCCTGGTCACGCCGAACCTGCCGGAAGCGGAACTGCTGCTTGGCACCGCCATCGACGATCTCGACGGCATGCGCACCGCCCTCGACGGTCTGTCGGCGCTCGGTGCGCGTGCGGTGCTGCTCAAGGGCGGGCATTTGCCCGGGCAGGGCGATGTCGTCGATTTGTTCGCCGATAGCATGCAGGTGCGCGAGATCGCGCACGCGCGCTTGCAAGTCGATGCCCATGGCACCGGCTGCACTCTGGCTTCGGCGGTCGCGGCGAATCTCTGCCTCGGGCGCTCACTGGAAGACGCCTGCGTGGCCGCGGCCGACTATGTGCACGCCGCTCTGCGCCTGGGCTATCGCCCGGGGCGCAGCGAGGTGTTGGTGCTCGACCACTTCGGCGCGGCACCGCATGGCTGATCGTCACGAGCCCTCCGGTCTGCCGTTGCGCGCCGAGGACGGCCATCGCTGGAATCTGTACGCACGCGTCCCCGCCGAACCGACCGCGAGCCTGTTGTGGCTGCCCGCGCTCGGCGTCGCCGCGCGCCATTACCTGCCTTTCGCCGATGCCCTGGCGGCGCGCGGCATCGCCGTCTACGTGCACGAGTGGCGCGGCAACGGCAGCAGTAGCGTGCGCGCCAGCCGCGACAGCGATTGGGGCTATCGCGAGCTGTTGCTCGACGATCTGCCGGTCAGCGATGCCGCGGTCGCCGCGGCCCTGCCCCAGCTGCCGCGCATCATCGGCGGCCACAGCCTGGGCGGTCAGCTCGCCTGCATGCGCCTGGGCCTGGCTGCGTTACGCAACGAACCGGCGCTGCCGACATCGCTGTGGCTGGTCGCCAGCGGCGCGCCATATTGGCGCACCTTCCCGATGCCGCAGCGGATCGCGATGCCGCCGATCTATCGCTTCCTGCCCTGGCTCGCCCACGTCAACGGCACCCTGCCCGGCCGTCGCATCGGTTTCGGCGGCAACGAGGCGCGCAGCCTGATCCGCGATTGGGGCCGCACCGCGCTGAGCGGCCGTTATGCCGCTGCCGGTATCGATGCCGACGTCGAAGCCGGCATGGCCCAGGTCGCGGTCGATGCGCGCGCGGTCTCGATGGACGGCGATTGGCTGGTGCCGCCGGGATCGGTGGGTTATTTGTTGTCGAAGCTGCCGCGCGCGCGCAGCGAAAGCCTGTTGTTGGGCACGCGCGATCTCGGCACCAAGGCCGATCATTTTTCCTGGATGAAGCAGCCCGAGGCGGTGGTCAAGGCGCTGTTGCGCCGATAAGCCATGCTTTGGGGTAGGCGCGGCGTCCCACAGGGATTTCCTCCGGTCACGAGCCGCGACCACGCCCATAAAGCGCCGTCGCCGGTGTAGTGCCGCCGTTGATGCGCTATCGCGGTCGCGGCTCGCACCGCTGCTACCCTGAAAGCGGTTTGCCACGCGCGGTGATTTACGCCGAACCGCCGAAGTTTTACGGCGAATTTACGCAGTGACGTCGGTCGCGAAATAGCGGCTTTACGCCCCCGGTTCCGAGAATGGCGATGTGGCCAGACAGGCCTCTCCCACCCGGAATCCACTATGTCGTCGCATCATCTCTTTCGCAGCCGCGAAGCCGCCGTCCCGCTGATCCTGGCCGCCTGCGCCGGCGTCGGCCTGCTTGCGCTCGGCACCCAGGCCCAGGCCGCCGAGCAGGACGCGGTCCAGTTCAGCGGCTCGGCCGCGCTCACCAGCGACTACGTCTGGCGCGGCAGCTCCCAGACCCAGGGCGATCCGGCCGTGCAGGTCGGCTTCAAGGCCGCGGCGGCCAACGGTTTCTACGGCTCGGTATGGGGCTCGAACGTCGAGTTCGCCCCGCAGACGCATGCCAGCAGCGAATTCGATTTCACTGTCGGCTGGGCCGGCCAGGTCGCCGAACACTGGGCGCTGGACGTCAACGTCCTGCACTACCGCTATCCGTCGACGACCAGCGATCTCAATTGGACCGAACTCAACGGCACCGTGACCTACCGCGACAATTATTGGCTGTCGCTGGCTTACTCGAACGAAGCGCTCGGCAGCAAGGAGCGCGGTATCTATTCGCAGATCGGCGCGCGCTTCCCGGTCAACGACGCGCTGCGCTTCGAAGCCGCGGCCGGCCATTACTTTCTCGACGACGTTTACGACCGCAGCTACAGCCATGGCCAGCTCAGCGCGATCTGGGCCGTCAAAGTGCCCTTCGAACTACGCCTGACCGCGCACGCCACCGATCGCAACGCCGAACGCATCTTCGGCGACTCGCTGGCCGGCTCGCGCATCGAAGCGGCCGTGCAAGCGTCCTTCTGACAGGAGTAACCCCTCATGCCCGGCTGGCTTTCCATGTTGTGCGCGGTTTCGGTCCTGGTGGCCGGCGCCTATCTGCTCTACGTCGTGCTGCGCCCGGAAGACTTCTAGCCCGCGCGGCCGCAATGCGGACCAGGACCGGCCCGCATCACCCTATCCCTGAAGGCGCCGGACGCGCCACCACGGACCCATCACCGCACGGTGTTTCACCATGATCGAAATCTTTCTCGTATTCGCGCTGGCGATCGGCCTGGGATGGCCACTCGGCCAGTACCTGACGCGGGTCATGCGCGGCGACCGCTCGCGCCTGGACGCACTGTTCGGGCCACTGGAACGCACGATCTATCGCCTGATCGGCGTCGACGCCACGCGCGGCATGAGCTGGCGCGGCTACGCATTGGCGTTCGCCTTGAGCAACCTCGTGCTGGCCGTGCTGGTCTGGGTGTTGTTCATGACCCAGGCCTGGCTGCCGCTGAATCCGGACGCCGTGCCGAACCTGCGCTGGGACACCGCGCTGCACACCATGGTGTCGTTCCTCACCAACACCAACCAGCAGCATTACTCCGGCCAGGCGCAGCTGAGCTATCTCTCGCAGATGGCCGGCATCGTCGGCCTGCAGGTGGTCACGCCGATGATGGGCCTGGCGATCGTGGTCGCGACCTTGCGCGGCCTGTTCGGCGGGCGCCAGGCGATGGGCGCGCAAGGCGCGGCGCCGGCCGAAGGCGCGCCGCGCGATCTCGGCAACTACTGGGTCGACGTGACCCGCGCCACCCTGCGCTTCATGCTGCCGCTGTGCCTGGTGTGGGCGGTGCTGCTGACTTCGCAGGGCGTGCCTTCGACCTTACAAGGCGCGGTCAGCGTCGCGCCGCTCGATCAAAGCGCCGGGCTGACAGATCAGAAGATACCGGTGGGGCCCGTCGCTTCCATGGTCGCGGCCAAGCAGCTCGGCACCAACGGCGGTGGCTGGTACGGCCCGAACAGCGCGGTGCCGCTGGAGAACCCGACCCCGTTCGCCAATCTGCTGGAAACCCTGGCGCTGATCCTGATCCCGGTCGCGGTGACTTTCATGATCGGCCCCTTCACCGGCCGCCGGCGCCTCACCGCCCTGGTGTTCGGCAGCATGCTGCTGATGTCGGTGATCTCCACCGGCCTGACCGTCGGTTCGGAAGCTTATTCGTCGAGCAGCAGCGACGTCGCCCTGATGGAAGGCAAGGAAACCCGTTTCGGCGCCAGCGATTCGGCGCTGTGGACTGCGCTGACCACGCAGAGCAGCAACGGCTCGGTCAACGCCATGCACGACTCGCTGGCACCGCTGACCGGCGCGATGGCGATGGTCAACATGTTGATCAACGCGATCTGGGGCGGCATCGGCTGCGGCTTGCAGCAGTTCCTGGTCTATCTGTTGCTGTCGGTGTTCCTCGCCGGGCTGATGACCGGACGCACGCCGGAACTGTTCGGCCGCAAGATCGAAGCGCCGGAAGTGCGCTTGCTGGCCCTGCTGATCCTGCTGCAACCCCTGGTCGTACTGGGCTTCAGTGCGGCCGCCCTGGCGATCCCGTCGATCACCGGCAACTCCAATCCGGGCTTCCACGGCATCAGCCAGGTGTTCTACGAGTACACCTCGGCCTACGCTAACAACGGCTCCGGCTTCGAGGGCCTCGGCGATGCGACCTATTGGTGGAACCTGAGCTGCGCCGCCGTGCTCGCCCTCGGCCGCTACCCGGCGCTGATCATTCCGCTCGCGGTCGCCGGCCTGCTGGCGCGCAAACGCGTCGCGCCGGAAAGCGCCGGCACCCTTCACGCCGAAACGCCGACCTTCGCCCTGACCCTGATCGCGGTGATCGCGATCCTGACCGTCCTGCAATTCATGCCCGCGCTGGTGCTCGGCCCCATCGCCGATCACCTGACGCTGTCTGCGAGCGCCGCTTCGGCGCTGAGCAGCCCCGCTCTCTGAGGTAAGCCATCGTGACCGAACAAACCCATCTCGGAGTGCAGCGCCGCAAATCCGCGGTCGCCGGCCTCGATGCCGCCGGCGTACGCGCGGCCGTGCTCGAATCCTTCCTCAAACTATCGCCGCGGCACGCCGTGCGCAGCCCGATCATGGCCGTGGTGCTGCTCGGCACGGTCCTGTCGGGGCTGATCACGATCTTCGTCCCCGGTCACCTCGGCTTCGGCGCCGCGGTCACCGTGATCCTGCTGGTGACGGTGCTGTTCGCCAACTTCGCCGAAGCCGTGGCCGAAGCGCGCGGCCGCGGCCAAGCGGCGTCCTTGCGGGCGGCGCGGCGCGACTTGGTCGCGCGCAAGCTCGATACCGTCGGCAAGAACGAAACCCGGGTGCCGGCGTCGAGCCTGAAGCCCGGCGACCGCGTCATCGTCTCGGCCAACGAACTGATCCCGGCCGACGGCGAAATCGTGCGCGGCCTGGCGACGATCAACGAGTCGGCGGTGACCGGCGAATCCGCGCCGGTGCTGCGCGAGGCCGGTACCGACCGTTCCGGCGTGATCGGCGGCACCAAGGTGCTGTCGGACGAGATCGTGATCGAAGTCAGCGCCGAGCCCGGCCACAGCTTCCTCGACCGCATGATCGCCCTGGTCGAGGGCGCCAACCGGCAGAAGACGCCGAACGAGATCGCCCTGACCATGCTGCTCGCGGCGATGACCCTGACCTTTCTGATCGTGGTCGCGACCCTGCCGTTCTTCGCCGGCTTCGTCGGCGCCAAGCTCGACCCGCTGTTGCTGATCGCGCTGCTCGTATGCCTGATCCCGACCACCATCGGCGGCCTGTTGCCGGCGATCGGCATCGCCGGCATGAACCGCGCGCTATCGGCGAACGTGCTGGCGAAGTCCGGCAAGGCGGTCGAAGTGGCCGGCGACGTCGACGTGCTGCTGCTCGACAAGACCGGCACCATCACCCACGGCGACCGCCAGGCGACCGCATTCCATCCGCTCGCCGGCATCGATCATGCGCAGTTGCGCGATGCCGCCCTGCTGTCCTCGCTGGCCGACCCGACGCCGGAAGGCAAATCCATCGTGCGCCTGGCGCGCGAGCTGCACAGCACCGTGGCCGAGCCCGAGCGCGCGGACTACATTCAGTTCACCGCGCAGACGCGCATGTCCGGCGTGGATCTGCCGGCCGAAGCCGCCGGCGGCGCGCGTTCGATCCGCAAGGGCGCGGGCGATGCGATCTCCCAGTACGTACGATCGCTCGGCGGCGAGGCGACCTCGGAACTCGTCGCGCGCGTCGAACAAGTGGCGCGCGGCGGCGCCACCCCGCTGGTGGTGTCCGAAGGCCGTCACGTACTCGGTGTGGTCGAACTGTCCGACGTGGTCAAGCACGGCGTTAAGGAACGCTTCGCCCGCCTGCGCGCCATGGGCGTGCGGACGATCATGATCACCGGCGACAACCCGCTCACCGCCGCCGCGATCGCGGCCGAGGCCGGCGTCGACGACTACATCGCCGAGGCCCGCCCGGAAGACAAGCTCGCCCGCATCCGCGCCGAGCAGGCCGGCGGGCGTCTGGTCGCCATGGTCGGCGACGGCACCAACGATGCACCGGCGCTGGCCCAGGCCGACGTCGGCCTGGCGATGAACTCCGGCACCCAGGCGGCCAAGGAAGCCGGCAACATGGTCGACCTGGATTCCGACCCGGCCAAGCTGCTGGCGGTGGTCGAAGTCGGCAAGCAACAGCTGATCACCCGCGGCGCGCTGACCACGTTCTCGCTCGCCAACGACGTCTCCAAGTACTTCGCGATCCTGCCGGCCTTGTTCGCCGCGGCGATTCCGCAGATGGCCGCGCTCAACGTCATGCGCCTGTCGAGCCCGAGCAACGCCGTGCTGGCGGCCCTGATCTTCAACGCGATCATCATCCCCGCGCTGATCCCGCTGGCCCTCGCCGGCGTGCGCTTCAAACCGGCCACCGCGGTCGCCCTGCTGCGCCGGAACATGCTGATCTACGGCCTCGGCGGCGTGCTGCTGCCGTTCGTCGCGATCAAGCTGATCGACATGGCGCTGGTGGCGATCTTCTGAGCCGCCTTGCACTCAAGGTCCCTCTCCCGCCCGCGGGAGAGGGGTTGGGGTGAGGGCCGCACATCTCGCGCCTCACCGACCACCACAGGACACCGACATGAACACCCATACCAATCAAACCGCCCACATCGACGACCGCATCCCGCTACGCGCCCCGCTGCTGTTCGCCGCCGTCGCCCTGCTCGGCTTCGGCCTGCTTTATTCGCTCACCGCCACCGCATTGGGGCGCCTGGCATTTCCGTGGCAGGCCACCGGCAGCGTGATAGAACGCAACGGCCATGCGGTCGGCTCGCAGCTGATCGCGCAACCCTTCGCCGATGCCGGCTATTTCCAGGCCCGGCCGTCGGCCGCCAATTACGACCCCATGGCCGCGGCCGGCAGCAACCTGGCGCGCACCAACCCCGAGCTGCGCAAGCGCATCGCCGAAACCACCGCCGCGGTGGCCGAGCGCGAAGGCATCGCGCTGGCGCAGGTACCGGCCGAACTGGCGACGCAATCCGGCGGCGGCCTCGATCCGCACATTTCCCCGCGCGCGGCGCAAATCCAAGCCGCGCGCGTGGCCCGCGTGCGCGGCCTCGACAGCGCGCAAATCGAACAGTTGATCGCGGCCCATACCGAAGCCCCGCAGTTCGGTGTGCTCGGCGAGCCGCGGGTGAACGTGTTGAAGCTCAATCTGGCCTTGGATGCGGTGCACTGAGGCGGTTGTGGGGTTGAGGCGGTGTTCGCGGCGAGACCGAAATGGCGCGGTCGCGGCTTACGCCGCTCCTACCCAAGAGCAGCATTGCCGTTGCCGTTGCCGTTGCCGTTGCCGTTGCCGTTGCCGTTGCCGTTGCCGTGAGGATTTTGCTGTTGCTGTGCGCGGACTCGAACTTGCGAAGGCTAAAGAGGACCCGAAGGGCGGCGCGCAAGGATGCGCGCCGTTTTTCATCGGGACAGGGATGTCCCGTATGAAAAATCCCCGCGTATGCACCGAGCGTGCGGGCCTGTGATTCAAAGAAAAGCATTTTTCTTTGGTTACCTTTCTTTTGTTGCTTATGACAAAAGAAAGTAACCCGCCGCTTTAGTGGCGGAAGCTTTAGGCGTTTGATCCTGTTTCTTTGAGAAGCATCAAGCAAGTGCAAAGCTTCCGTCCGCTGACG
>NZ_JBQEOE010000024.1:0-26646 GCF_052045105.1 Lysobacter sp. 22409
CCGCTCCTACCCTTAGAGCGAGATTCGCCGTTGCCGTTGCCGTTGCCGTTGCCGTTGCCGTTGCCGTTGCCGTGAAGAGCTTGGCGCAGTTCCGAACTTGCGATGCGACCGTAGACCCGGAGGGCGCCGCACAGGACGTGCGGCGTTTTCCGATAAGACAAGGATGTCTTATCGGAAAATCCCCGCGCGCGCTGCGAACTCGCAGGGGAGCTTCGTCAAGGAAAGCCCTTTTCTTTGGTTAGCTTTCTTTTGGGCTTAGCAAAAGAAAGTAACCCGGCCGCTTTAGCGGGCGGAAGCTTTGCTGTTGATGTTGCTGATGCTTCACCGCTCTGCGGCAAGAAGCCCGCAACCGCCAGCTGCGCGGTCGCGGCTTACGCCGCTCCTACAGAGGCTACGGCCGGGAACGACGCGAGATTGAGACGACGCGGTCGCGGCTTGCGCCGCTCCTACCCTAAAAGCCAACACGCCGAGCGCGGGAAACATCGCTGACCGCGCACAAGCGCATAGCCTGCGAATCGGGAATCGCGGGGGCGGGTTGCCGAATTGCGGAAGCGCGGGTTAGCGGGTTAGCGGGTTAGCGGCAACGAACCGCTACAGCCCCCAACAGCGAAAGATTCTCATTCCCCACCCTTCCCCTCGATCCAGCTACAATCCGCCCCACTTTCCTCCTCCGGGGAGTAGCCCACCCGCAGCCGCCAAGGCCCGCGGGGACATGCGTCAACACACTTGGCCCACCGGCCATGGCGCATGAGCGGCAGCCAGCGCGAACGATCCGGGTCCACGACCCATCGCCGAGCGCTAGCGACCACGGGCAAGACCGAAGGCAGGCGTTGCGCGCAACCCGGGTCGGGCCGTGCATCGTCCGCCTTCGCGTCCACGCGAATGCCCGACCCCGGAGTTGTCATGGATCTGTCCTTTCTCCCGGCCTCGGTCGTCACCACCCTCGTCTCGACGGGCACCGTCGCGCTCGCCGAAATCGGCGACAAGACCCAGTTGCTCGCCCTGCTGCTGGCCGCGCGCTTCCGCAAACCCTGGCCGATCATCGCCGGCATCCTCGTCGCCACCCTGCTCAACCATGCCCTCGCCGCCTGGTTCGGCACCCTGGTCGCGCAGTGGCTGCAGCCGCAGGTGCTGCGCTGGATCGTCGCGGCGAGCTTCCTGGCGGTCGCGCTGTGGACGCTCAAGCCCGACCGGCTCGACGACGAGCCGCAGTTCTCGGCGCGCGGCGCCTTCCTCGCCACCACCATCGCCTTCTTCTTCGCCGAGATCGGCGACAAGACCCAGGTCGCCACCGTGCTGCTGGCGACCCGCTACGAACCGCTATGGGCGGTGATCGCCGGCACCACCGTCGGCATGCTGCTCGCCAACGTGCCGGTGGCGCTGCTCGGCAGCCGCTTCGCCGACCGCCTGCCGTTGAAAACCGCGCGCTACGTCGCCGCGACCGTGTTCGCGGCACTGGCGATCTGGGTCGCGGTGCGCGGAATCGGCTGACCGGCCGCCTCACCCTCGCTCACGCAGGAGCCGGGCGACCGGCTCTCGCGCTATGCTCGCCGCGGACGGCAAGGGGATCGCGTAGGGATGCACGGCATCGGCGGAAGGTTGCGCGGCGTACTGGTGGCGCTGTTGCTGCGGCCGGACGAAATCATGCTGGAGATCGGCGCCGGCGGCGAACTGCTGGTGGCGCGACTGCGCGCGGTGCTCGCCGCGATGCTGCTGCTGTTGCCGCTGTTCAACGCGATCGGCGGCGGCAGCGTCAAGGAAACCATGATCGGCCTGGGCGGGGCGGTCTTCGTCAACGTGTTCTCGCAACTGTGGCTGGCCCTGGCCCGGCGCCAGCGCCGCTACCGCTGGCTGCCCTTCACCACTGCCGGCTTCGACGTCACCGCCACCACCCTGGTCCTGGCAGCGCTCGCGGCCCAGCACCTGCCGGCCGGGCTCAACAGCCTGATCGTCTGGTGCGGCTATCTGTTCGCGATCCTGATGACCGCGCTGCGCAGCGACGGCCGCGTCACCCTGTTCGCCGGCCTGCTCGCCCTGCTCCAGTACGCTGTGCTGATCGTGGCCGTATTCGCCGCCGCCGACTCGCCGGAAGAGTTGATGTCCAGCGATTACGGCGCGGTCACCGTCGGCAGCCAGTCGCAGCGCATCGTCCTGCTGGCGATGGTGACCATCGCCACCTCGATGGTCGTGTACCGGATGCAGCGCCTGATCGAGATGTCCGGCACCGACGGCCTGACCCGGCTGCCGAACCGTACCTGGCTGACCCACCGCATCCCGCGCCTGTTCGACACCGTGCGCCGCGACGGCGGCAGCCTGACCCTGGCCCTGATCGACCTGGACCATTTCAAACGCATCAACGACGACTACGGCCACCGCCTCGGCGACCGCAGTCTGCGCCACTTGGTCGCAGTGCTGCGCGAACAGGCCGAACCCAGCGAATGGCTGGTGCGCCTGAGCGGCGGCGAATTCCTGCTGGTGATGCGCAAACCCTTGGGCACCGCCTTCGAGGAAGTCGACGCGATCCGCCGCACCGTCGCCGAGCGCCCGTTCGAGCCCGGCCGCGGCGCCGAGCCGCTGTGGCTGAGCTTCAGCGCCGGCCTGGTGACGTTTCCGCAGGAAGGCGGCGACCTCTCGCGCCTGCTCCGCCGCGCCGACCTGCGCCTGCAGCGGGCCAAGCAATCCGGCCGCAATCGCGTGGTCGCCCGCGATATCTGAACGAGCCGGCCCTGGCAAGCCCGGCGGCGCAGCTTGCCGCTGGCGCCGTCACTGCACTAGGCTGCCCCGATTAATAAGTCGCTAACAAGCCGCCGGGGCTCCGGCGCCCGGGGAGAGTGGAGTGGATTCGATTACGCGCGTGGCCTTCGGCCTGTTCGGTTTGGCGGTGCTCGTCGGCATTGCGTGGGTGTTCTCGGTCAACCGCCGCTCGGTCGACTGGAAGCTGGTCGCCATCGGCATCTCCCTGCAGATCGCGTTCGCCTCGGTGGTGCTGCTGGTGCCGGGCGGCAAGGACGTGTTCGACGCGATCGGCAAGGGCTTCGTGCACGTGCTGGAGTTCGTCGGCGCCGGCTCGAAGTTCATCTTCGGCGACCTCATGGACGTCAGCAAATTCGGCTTCATCTTCGCCTTCCAGGTGCTGCCGACGATCATCTTCTTCTCGGCCCTGATGGGCGTGCTCTACCACCTCGGCGTGATGCAGGCGGTGGTGCGGGCGATGGCCTGGGCGATCACCAAGGTGATGCGCGTGTCCGGCGCCGAAACCACCAGCGTCTGCGCCAGCGTCTTCATCGGCCAGACCGAAGCGCCGCTGACCGTACGTCCGTACATCCCCAAAATGACCGAATCCGAGCTGATCACGATGATGATCGGCGGCATGGCCCACATCGCCGGCGGCGTGCTCGCCGCCTACGTCGGCATGCTCGGCGCCGGCGACCAGGACGCCCAGGCTTTCTACGCCAAACACCTGCTGGCCGCTTCGATCATGGCCGCGCCGGCGACCCTGGTGATCGCCAAGATCCTCGTTCCCGAGACCGGCGAGCCGCTGACCCGCGGCACGGTCAAGATGGAAGTCGAGAAGAACACCGCCAACATCATCGACGCCGCCGCTGCCGGCGCCGGCGACGGCCTGCGCCTGGCGCTCAATATCGGCGCGATGCTGCTGGCCTTCATCGCCCTGATCGCGCTGGTCAACGCGCCGCTGACCTGGATCGGCGAACAGACCGGCCTGGCCGCTGCGATCGGCAAGCCGACCGACCTGTCGACCCTGCTCGGCTTCCTGCTGGCGCCGATCGCCTGGGTAATCGGCACGCCCTGGGCCGACGCCAACGTAGTCGGCGGCCTGATCGGCGAGAAGGTGGTGCTCAACGAGTTCGTGGCCTATACCCACCTGGCCGACATCGTCAACGGCAAGGTCGCCGGCGTCGCCCTCAGCGACGAAGGCCGTCTGATCGCCACCTACGCCCTGTGCGGCTTCGCCAACTTCAGCTCGATCGCGATCCAGATCGGCGGCATCGGCGGCCTGGCCCCGGAGCGTCGCCAGGACCTCGCGCGTTTCGGCCTGCGCGCCGTGCTCGGCGGTTCGATCGCGACCTTCATGACCGCGACCATCGCCGGCGTGCTGACCCACTTCTCCGCCTAAGCCCATGAGCCAAGCCACCGCAGGTCGCGTCGTCGTCGTCGGCTCGTTCAACGTCGACCACGTCTGGTCCCTCGCCGCGCTGCCGCAGCCCGGCGAAACCCTCGCCGGCACCTACCACACCGGTCCCGGCGGCAAGGGCTTCAACCAGGCCACCGCGGCCGTGCGCGCCGGTGCGCAGACGAGCTTCGTCTGCGCGCTCGGCGGGGACACCGGCGGCCAGCTCGCACGCGCGCTCGCCGCCGCCGACGGCGTCGACCTGCGCGATCTGCGCAGCGACGCGCCGACCGGCACCGCCGGCATCTACGTCGACGCCGACGGCCGCAACACCATCGTCATCGGCCCCGGCGCCAATGCCGAGTTGTCGGCGGAATTCGTCGACGGCCACGACGCCCTGCTCGGCACCGCGCAGGTGGTGTTGAGCCAGTTGGAGACGCCGGTCGAATCGGCCGCGGCCGCGTTCGCCGCGGCGCGCCGCATCGGCGCCCTGACCCTGCTCAACCCGGCCCCGGCCGACGCCGTCGCCAGCGACGCGCTGTGGGCGCTGGCCGACGTGATCACCCCGAACGAAACCGAGTTCTGCGCGCAACTGCGCCTGCGCACCGGCAGCGCGCTCGATCCCGACAGCCTGAGCGCCCTGCCCGACGCCGAGCTGCACACGCATTGCCGCCGTCTGCTCGGGCATGGCAGCGTGATCGTGACCCTGGGCAAGGCCGGCTGCTTCGTATCCCATGCCGACGGCGCCCTGCACGGCGACGACCGCGCGTACTACCGCTGCCCCGCGGCAGCGGTCAAGGCGATCGATACCACCGGCGCCGGCGACGCCTTCAACGGCGCCCTCGCCGCCTCGCTCGCAACCCCCGGCGAGGCCCCGTTCGCGGCGCATGTCGCCTACGCCAACCGCTACGCCGGCCTGTCGACCGAACGCGTCGGCGCAGCCGCGGCGATGCCGCGCGACGCCGAAGTCCGCGCGCGCTTCGGCTGAGCGGTTTGGGGCTCGACGGCGGCGCGTCTCTAAGCCAGACGGGTTTACCTGGAAGGGTAGGAGCGGCGCGAGCCGCGACATCGTCGCTATGGCCTCACGTCGCTACGGTCCAAGACCTCTGTAGGAGCGACGTCAGTCGCGACCGCGGGACGCGCTGCGGCGACAGTGCTCATATCGGTCATCGAAGCCGTGTGCTTTCGCGAGGGTAGGAGCGGCGCAAGCCGCGACCACGCTGCGACGGTCTTGCGGCGCCTCTCTGAAGCAAGATCAATATCTAGATCAAACGCCAAGAGCTTCCGCCACCAAAGCGGCGGGTTACTTTCTTTTGTCATAAGCAACAAAAGAAAGGTAACCAAAGAAGTTGCTTTTCTTTGAATCACAGGCCCGCACGATCGT
Organism: Lysobacter sp. 22409; assembly: GCF_052045105.1. Classification (NCBI taxonomy): domain Bacteria; kingdom Pseudomonadati; phylum Pseudomonadota; class Gammaproteobacteria; order Lysobacterales; family Lysobacteraceae; genus Lysobacter; species Lysobacter sp. 22409. The sequence goes on from NZ_JBQEOE010000024.1 coordinate 5,514, forward strand.
TGCCGACGCAGGGATCTACATACGGGACATCCCTGTCCCGATGAAAAACGGCCTGCATCCATGCTGGCCGCCCTCTGGGTCTTCGATTGCCTTCGCCAGTGCGAGGCGACGCACGGCAACGGCAACGGCAACGGCAACGGCAACGGCAATTTAGCCACTGTTGTTGCTGTTGCTGTTGCTGTTGCTGTTGCCATGAAAGCTTGGCGCAGCAACGAGCTTGCGATGCAACCGTAGACCCGGAGGGCGGCGCACAGGACGTGCGCCCAGCTTTAAAAGAGAATGACTCGATAGGACAAGGACGTCCTATCGAAAAATCCCGGCGCTAGCTGCGCACTCGTGGCCTGTGCCCTTGCAAGGAGAGCCCTTTTCTTTGGTTAGCTTTGACCGAAGGGAATCCAGACGGACTTTTGGGCTTAGCAAAAGAAAGTAACCCGGCCGCGTTAGCGGACGGAAGCTTTGCTCTTGATGTTGCTTCGCTGTCCTACGGCCAAAGACGCCGGAGCACGATAGGTCGCGGTCGCGGCTTGCGCCGCTCCTACCCCGCGACAGTTCGTCGCTTCGATCAATGACGACGGCGATACGTCTCTACCATCCCTTGGTCGCGCCTTGCGCCGCTCCTACCCTTCGCGAAAGCGCGCGGCTTCGATGAATGGCATCGGCGTCGTTGCCCATGCGCATCCCTTGATCGCGGCTCACGCCGCTCCTACAGAGGCTGTAGCCCCTCGGAGGGGACCCGAAACGCCCCATCCGGCCCCCTCAAGGGAAAAACCAAGCCCCACCCTTTTGTTTGAGAATGGTTCGCATTAACATGCGAATCCTGTCGCAGTTCTCAGGCCTACCCCGCATGCCCCGTCTCTCGTTCCTCTCCAGCGCACTGCTGGCGGCCCTCGCCGCGCCCGTCGCCCACGCCGACGAGGCCAAGGACATCGACCGCGTCACCGTTTCGGCCAGCACCAGCCGCATGCCGAACTCCGAGGCCGCGCTGGCCAATACGATCACCGTGATCGACCAGGAACAGCTGCGCCAGCAGTTGGCCGTGACCCAGGACATCTCGCAGGTCCTGGCCAACCTGATTCCCTCGTTCGCACCGTCGCGACAGAAGCTCACCAACGGCGGCGAAACCCTGCGTGGGCGCAAGCCGCTGTATCTGATCGACGGCGTGCCGCAGTCCACGCCGCTGCGCGAGGGCGGTCGCGACGGCCACACCATCGACCCGGCGATGATCGAACGCATCGAAGTGATCCACGGCGCCAATGCGCTGCAGGGCCTCGGCGCGTCCGGCGGCATCATCAACATCATCACCAAGCGCGCGCCGCGCCAGGACGGCGAAAGCTTCCACGAGCTCAGCCTCGGCGCCAGCACCGCGCTGCCGAGCCAGAGCGACGGCAGCGGCTATCGCGGCTCGTATCTGTTCGGCACCCGCCACGGCGCGTTCGACTTCGTCGGCGGCGTCTCCTTCGCCAGCGAAGGTCTGTATTACGACGGCAATGGCGACGCGATCGCGGTCAACGACATCCAGGGCGACCTGATGGACGCGCGCAGTCATAATCTGTTCGCCAAGGCCGGCTGGGACCTCGACGAGCAGCGCCGCCTGCAGCTCACCGCCAATCGCTACGAGCTCGAAGGCAACAACGACTACATCACCGTGAACGGCGATATCCGCAGCGGCCGCCTCGCCACCTCCGCGCGCGGCAGCCGCGAGGGCCAGGGCGCGCGCAACCGCTCGACCTCGCTGGTGCTCGACTACACCGACAAGTCCGTGGCCGGCGGTTATCTGCAGGCGCAGTTGTACTGGGTCGACTTCAAGGGCCTGTACGGCGCCACCGACTGGGAAGACTTCTGGCGCGACGGCCGCGACCTGCATTGGTGGGACCAGTCGCAGAACGTCTCGGAAAAACTCGGCGGCAAGTTCAGCTGGTCGCGCGACAATCTGTTCGACCAGCGCCTGCGCGTCACCCTCGGCCTCGACTGGGGGCGCGACACGACCTACCAGGAACTGGTCGTCAGCGGCCTGAAATGGGTGCCCGAGACGCAGTACGAATCCTGGTCGCCGTTCGTCCAGGCCGAATGGTGGGTCGCCGACAAGGTGATGCTGACCGGCGGCGTACGCCACGAGCGCGGCCGGCTCGAGGTCGACGACTTCAACACGATCCCGGCCAACGCCGGCGGCAGCCGTTTCGTCGAAGGCGGCTCGCCCAAGACCAGCAAGACCCTGCCGAACTTCGGCGCGGTCTGGGAAGCCAGCGATGCGCTGAAGTTCTACGCCTCGTACTCTGAGGGCTACACCGTCGCCGACATCGGCCGCGTGCTGCGCGGCATCACCGCGCCGAACCAGCGCGTCGACAACCTGGTCGACCTGTCGCCGGTGGTGTCGGACAACCGCGAGGTCGGCCTGGACTTCGACGACGGCCGCTGGGTCGCGCACGTGGCGGCGTACTGGTCCGACTCCGACCTCGGCTCGCGCCTGGCCTTCGACCGCAACACCCAGAGCTATAACGTCGTGCGCGAGCGCACCGAGATCCGCGGCGTCGAAGCCAACTTCGCCTTCCGCTTCTCCGAAGCCGGCCGCGTCGGCCTGGGCTACGCCGGCGCCGAAGGCCGCTACGACAGCGACGGCGACGATCGCGTCGACAGCGACCTGCCCGGCATCAACATCAGCCCCGACCGCATCATCGCGTTCTGGGATCACAGCTGGAGCGAGAATATCTCCACACGCCTGCAGGGCAGCCGCTCGCTGGACCGCGACTTCGACCTCAAGGGCGTGCGCGTGGCCAGCACCGATGGCTACACCACGCTCGACCTGCAGGCCCGCTTCAAGCTGCCGGCCGGCCAGCTCAACCTCGGCGTGGAGAACCTGCTCGACGAACAGTACGTGACCTACTACTCGCAGAGCACGCCGCGCAACGACACCTACGTCGCCGGCCGCGGCCGCGTGTTGAGCGCGAGCTGGCAATATCGCTTCTGAATCCGTTTCCGGCCCGCCCAGCATGTCGCACCGCCAGGCCCATGTTTCGCTGCGTTCGCGCCTGCGCACGGCGCTGAAGTGGCTGCACCTGTGGCTCGGCCTCAGCGCCGGGCTGCTGTTCGCCGTGGTCGCTTTGTCGGGCACCGTGCTCGCGTTCCAGCGCGAGTTGCTGATATTGGCCTATCCGCAACTCGCCGAGCACGCCTTGCCGAGCGCGGAGCAACGCGGACGGGCGCTCGAACGCATCGTCGGCCACTGGCAGACCCAGGGCATGAGTTCGATCGACCTGCCCACCGCGGCCTTGCCGGTGTGGCAGGCCTATTTCCCCGACAACGAACGCCGCTACTTCGATCCGGCCAGCGGCGAGCTGTTGTTGCTGCGCAATACCGATAACGACCTGCTGCTGTGGCTGCGCGACCTGCACATCCATCTGCTCGCTGGAAAGACCGGCGAGCAAGTGCTCGGCGTGGTCGGCCTGGCCGCGGTGTTCCTGCTCGCCAGCGGCCTGTACCTATGGTGGCCGCGCTGGAAAGCGTTGGCGGCGAGCCTGAAGTGGTACCGCGGGCCGCCGACCCGGCGCTGGCTCAGCTGGCATCGCGGCATCGGCCTGTGGCTGCTGCCGTTGACCCTGCTGGCGGCGCTGACCGGCGTGTCGATGGTCTACGACGATGTGGTGCGCGACGGCCTGCGTGCGGCCTTCGGCGACGCCAAGCCGCGCAAGCCGCCCAAGCTCGAAGCGCGCGACGCACCGATCGACTGGGCCGCGACCTTGCGCGCGGCCGAGGCCGCGGTCGCTGCGGACGGCCCGCTCGCCGGCGCGCGCCTGAGCCGGATCAGCCTGCCCAAGGCCGGCAGCGGCCTGATCGCGATCCGCAGCCGCGCCGTCGACGAATGGCATCCGGTCGGCCGCAGCATGGTCTGGCTCGATCCGTATCAGGGCCGATTGATCGGCACCCTCGATGCGACCCGGCAAGGGCTCGGCACGCGCAGCTACGAATCGATCTATCCATTGCACGGCGGTTTCGTCGGCGGACGCACCTGGCAATGGCTGATCGCGCTGACCGGCCTGGCGCCGCCGTTCCTGCTCGTCACCGGCTTTTTGTTCTGGCGCCGGCGCCGCAATCGCTGAACGCTCGCCACGCCGACCCAACCACCTGCTCGACAAGCGCTACGTGCCCTCGTGCGCCAGCCTGCTGTACTGCTACTACGGCGAGGAGCGAAACGTGACGGCGAGCGTGCGTTACGACTTCTGAGGCGGCCCGCGCCCGGCTCCGCCGACCGGCGGTCGCGGCCTGCGGCCGGATCGGGTTCACAACCGCGTTCTATCGACGTGTAACCGGATGTCACACGTCCGCCGCAGGCGGCTAACCGAGGGAACGAAAATGGCAGGCAGGTTCTTGATCAGCAAGCGCAGCAACGGCGAATTCCAGTTCGTCCTCAAGGCCGGCAACGGCGAGCCCATCCTCAGCAGCGAGGGCTACAAGGCCAAGCCCTCGTGCATCAACGGCATCGAGGCGGTGCGCACCAACAGCCAGAACGACGCCCGTTACGAGCGCAAAACCTCGTCCAACGACCGTCCCTATTTCGTGCTCAAGGCGGGCAACGGCGAGATCGTCGGCACCAGCGAGCTGTACTCCAGCAACGGCGCGCTCGAAAAAGGCGTCGCCTCGGTCAGGCTGAACGCCCCGACCGCGGCCGTGGACGACCCCACCGCCTGAACGAGCTCCTCCTCGGCAGACCGGCCCCTCGCGGCCGGCTGCGAGCGGCCGGCCACGGACGGCCCGAGCAGGCCCGCGCGCAGGGTGGCTTACAATGCCGCCCATGCGCATCGGCCCTTACTCCCTCATGCCGCGCGTGATCCTCGCGCCCATGGCCGGGGTCACCGACAAGCCCTTCCGGGTGCTGAGCAAGCGCCTGGGCGCGGGCCTGTGCGTGTCCGAGATGACCACCAGCGACCCGCGCTTCTGGACTACGGCCAAGTCGCGCCACCGCATGGACCACGACGGCGAGCCCGACCCGATCAGCGTGCAGATCGCCGGCACGGTGCCGCAGATCATGGCCGACGCGGCCCGCTACAACGTCGACCACGGCGCCCAGATCGTCGACATCAACATGGGCTGCCCGGCCAAGAAGGTCTGCAACGCCTGGGCCGGCTCGGCGCTGATGCGCGACGAGGCCCTGGTCGGACGCATCGTCGAGGCCGTGGTCAAGGCGGTCGACGTGCCGGTCACCCTGAAGATCCGCACCGGCTGGGACCACGACCAGCGCAACGCCCCCAACATCGCCCGCATCGCCGAGGACGCCGGCATCGCCGCGCTCGCCGTGCACGGCCGCACCCGCGACCAGCAGTACACCGGCAACGCCGAGTACGACACCATCGCCGCGATCAAGGCGGCGCTGTCGATCCCGGTGATCGCCAACGGCGACATCGATTCGCCGCACAAGGCCGCCTTCGTCCTCGCCCACACCGGCTGCGACGCGGTCATGGTCGGGCGCGCCGCGCAGGGGCGGCCGTGGATCTTTCGCGAGATCGCCCACTACCTGGCGCACGGCGAAGAACTGGCGCCGCCGACCCTGGCCGAAGTGCGCGACATCCTGCTCGGCCATCTCGAACACCTGCATGCGTTCTACGGTGAAGTCTCGGGCGTGCGCATCGCCCGCAAGCACCTGGGCTGGTACGCCAAGGACCGCCCCGAGAACGCCGCTTTCCGCGCCGTGGTCAATCGCGCCGACACCGCCGAACTGCAGTTGCGCTTGACCCGCGATTACTTCGACGCGTTGGTCGCGGGCGTCGCGCCGGACCTGCCGGTCGCGGCCTGAGCCGCCGGGCGCGCTGCGGCGCGAGCGGCTTCGAGATCCTTCGCAACGGCGCCGATATCCGGCGCATCGCGCCAGACCCCGCGTTTCGCGCTGCGCCTGCTCCGCGACTCAGCGCATGCCGCCGTTGTGGCTTTGCGCCGGGATCGCCGCGGCGCGCATCGAGGTCGGCGCGGGCGCCTGGGCGTCGGCGACGATCTCCGGCTCCCGCCAGATCCGCGCCCACATCGCCGGCAGCTTGCGCGCCGCATCCCAGGGCCATTGCAGTTGCTGCGGCGGAATCTCGCGCCAGGACTCGGCGGCGCGTTCGGCCACCGCGAAACGGAAGCTGTAGTCGGGCTCGGCGCCCATGCGCAGGTCGGTCACGATCAAACGGCCATCGCGCTGTTCGGCTTTCATGAAGCCGTGGTTGAACCACTTCAGGCGGTGCACGGCCGGATAACCGCTGACCTGGCTATAGGCTTGCACGTCGGAAGCATAGGCGCGGAACTGCATCGGCCCGCGATCGGCGACCAGCGAACGCTCGCCTTCGACGAAGCCGTCGGGCGTCATCGCCACCACCCGCCACAGCAGGGTGTTGAACGGCATCGGCACCGAGAAGCGCGGCGCGTCCTCCAGCCCGAGCTTGGCCAATGCGGCCTCGGCCTCGTGTTCGACCCGCGACTTCGCCCATAGCGAGCCGCCCAGATATAGCGAACTCAGGGCCAGACCGACCACCAGCGCCGGTTGCGCGAGCTTGCGTTCGCGTGCGAACCAGGCCACCACGCAGGCAAGCAGCAACCACACCGTGTACAGCGGGTCGATGATGAAGACGCTCGACCACATCACCGGCTTGACCGGCAGCGGCCACAGCAGCTGCGTGCCGTAAACGGTGAACGCATCGAGCACCGGATGGGTCAGCAAGGCCGCCTGCATCGCCCAGAACCAGCGCTTGGGCGATTGCGCGACGCGGCCGCCGCGTTCGCGGCACCAGGCCCAGATCGCCCAGGCGATGAAGGGCAACACCAGCAGCGAATGGCTTAGGCTGCGGTGCCAGGTCATGCGTTCGACCGGGTCGGCGGTGAACAGGTTGACCGGGATGACGTCGAGGTCGGGCAAGGTGCCCAGTGCGGCGCCCGCGAGCAAGGCCGCGCGGCGATGCCCGGCAGGCGCGATGGCGGCGCTCAGCGCCGCGCCGAGCACGATTTGAGTCAAGGAATCCATGCGCGAATGCTAACCGCAGGGCCGGCGGCGGCGAGTTTGTTTTTCGTTGTGATGGCGCCCTGCACGGCCCCCGGCCTTGCCTGGAAGCGCTTGCGGCGCTGCTCGATAATCGGCCTGCGGAGAACCGATCGCCTCGCCGCCCCCCAGAAATCCGCCCCAGAAACTCCGCCAGGAATCGCCCTATGCCCAACCGCCCCCTGCCCCAGCCCATCGGTATCGTCGCCTGCTCGGCCGAGGGCGCGGCGCTGTGCTACCGGACGATCTGCGCCGAGGGCGCGCGCCTGCTCGGTCCGCATGCGCACCCGGAAATTTCCCTGCATAGCCACTCCCTGGCCGACTACGTGAGCTGCCTGGATCGAGGCGACCTCGACGGCGTCGGCGAGCTGATGCTGTCGTCGGCGCGCAAGCTGGCCGCGGCCGGCGCTCGGTTCCTGATCTGCCCCGACAACACCATTCACCAGGCCATGGCCTACGTCGAAGCGCGCTCGCCGCTGCCGTGGTTGCATATCGCGCAGGTGGTGGCGCAGCGCGCGGCCGAACGCGGCTTCCGCCGCATCGGCATCACCGGCACGCGCTGGCTGGTCGAGAGCGAGGTCTATCCGGACAAACTCGGCGCGCTGGGCCTGGACTATGTGCGCCCGAGCGCGGAAGAACGCGCGCAGATCGGCCGCATCATCATGGACGAGCTGGTCTATGGCAGCTTCAAGCCCGAGTCGGTCGCCTACTTCCAACAGGTCATCGAACGGTTCAAGCAAGCCGGCTGCGACGCGGTCGTGCTCGGCTGCACCGAGATCCCCTTGATCATCAGCGACGAGAACTCGCCGCTGCCGACCCTGGATTCGACGCGCTTATTGGCGCGGGCGGCGTTGAAGCGGGCGGTCGCGGGCGATTGAGGGGCGCGGGGGTGGGCGCGGCGTTGGGCGGCCCTCAGCCCGGCCCTCTCCCGCAAGCGGGAGAGCGAGCAAAGCGAGATCGAGCTTCCCTGGGCTAGCTCAGGCAGCGTGCGGCAATGCGCCCGGCAGCAGACGCGGCGCACGCGCCGGCAACAACGCCAGGGTCTCGCCGGTGTGGGCCAGCAGGCGCAGGGAGCCATCGGGGTCTTCGGCCAGGGCGGTCAGGCTTTCGACCCAGTCGCCGTCGTTGGCATAGACGCAGCCGTCGCGTTCGAACAAGGCGGCGCGGTGGATATGGCCGCAGACGATGCCGTCGAGACCGCGCCGGCTGGCGTCGCCGAGGCCGGCCTGGACGAAGCGCGAGATGTAGCGCTCGGCCGCGCCGCTCTGGCGCTTGAGGAAATCCGCCAACGACCAGTAGCGCAAACCGAAGCGACGACGCACGCGGTTGGTCAGGCGATTGCTGGTGAGGATGCGCTCGTACAACCAGTCGCCGAATTTCTCCTGCATGCCGCCGAACTGGGTCACCGTGTCGTAATCGTCGCCGTGGGTCACCAGCAGGCGGCGGCCGTCGGCGGTCAGGTGGATCGCACGCCGCCGCACCTGCATGCGCGGCAGCACCAGGCCGCAGAAGCGGCGGATCGAGCGGTCGTGGTTGCCCGGCACATAGATCAGTTCGGTACCGGCGCGCACCAGCGCGTGCAGCGCCTCGACCACTCGATACTGGGCCGAACCCCAGGCGGCGCGGCGCTGCGCCATCCACCACAGGTCGACGATGTCGCCGACCAAGTACAAGCGATCGCAACGCAGGCTCTGCAGAAAGTCGGCGAATTCCTCGGCGTGGCAGTGCTTGGCGCCCAGGTGCACGTCGGAGACGAACACGGCACGTCGGCGTACCGGCAATTGCGTGATCGATGCAGGACTCATGACACGGCCTCGCTGGCGACGGGTTCGGTGCCGGACTCGGCCGCGCGCGGCGCGCCGCCGAGATAGCGCTCGCGCTTCTTCGGGCGCAGGCGTTGCAGGTCCACTTCGATCAGGCCGTCGACCGCGTCGCTGAAGGCCGGGTCGACGCCGAAGGCGAGGAAACGCGCCCCGCCGGGTTCGCACAGGTCGGTGTATTGCTTGTAGAGCATCGGCAGGCTGGCGCCGAGCGCGTCCAGATTGCCCTTGAGCACGCGGAAAGCGGTGGCCGCATCGAGCGCGTCGAACTGCGGCGGCGCGGCCCGGTAGACGAACGGCTGCTTCGACACCGCGGCCGATTCCTCGCTGCCGTAATAACGCGCGTAGTAGGCGACGATCTGCTCGCGCGCATCGGCCGGCAGGGCCGCGCTGATCGAGACCGGCCCGAACAGATAGCGCACGCCCGGATGCCGGCACAGATAGGCGCCGATGCCCTGCCACAGGTAATCGATGCTGCGGCTGCCCCAGTACTCGGGCACGACGAAGCTGCGGCCGAGCTCCATGCCCTGGGCCAAGCGCGGCACGGCGTCGTCGGCATAGCGGAACAAGGACGCGGTGTAGAGCCCGGCCAGGCCGCGTTCGGCCAGCACCCGGCTGCCGCGCGCGATCCGGTAGGCACCGGCGATCTTGGCCTCGACCGCGTCCCACAGCACGATGTGTTCGTACCAGCTGTCGAAGACGTCGACGTCGAGGCGCTGGCCGGTGCCCTCGCCGACCGCGCGGAAGGTCAGCTCGCGCAGGCGGCCGATCTCGCGCAGCAAAGGCGCGCCGGCCGGCAGCACGCCGACCCGGATCTGTTTGCCGTCGAGGGTCTGGCCCAGCGATTCCATCGCCTCGACCCCGGCCCGCACCAGCGCCGGGTCGACCGTGTCGATCAACGCCTCCGGCCCGATCGGCGCGGCACGCTCGCGCGGCGTGCCGATCGCATGCAGTTCGCGCCGCACTTCGCGCAGCAAGCGCTCGGCGTCGCCGTCGACCGGCAGTTGCAGCGGCCGGCCGATGCGCAGCGCGACCCGGCGCGCGCGCCGGGCGAACATCTCGCGCGCCAGCAGGGCGGTGCCGGCCGGCTTGAACAAGGCCGAGGCGCCGTAGAACAGCGCCGAGTTGCGCGCCTCGATCCGCACCGGCAGCACCGGCGCGGCGGTCTTGCGGGCGAAGCGCAGGAACCCGCGCCGCCAGCGGCCGTCGGTGACCCCGCGCAGCCCGAGCCGGGCGACTTCCCCGGCCGGAAATACGATCACGCATTGTTCCGCCTGCAGCGCGGCCTCGATCGCGTGCAGGCTGTCGGGACTCGGCCGGCCGCCCAGAATGCGTACCGGCAGGATCAGGCCTTCGAGGCCGTCGAGCGCCGACAGCAAATCGTTGGCGACGATGCGGACGTCGCGGCGCACGCGGGCGACCGCATCGAGCAGGGCCAGGGCGTCGACCGCCCCGGACGGATGGTTGGCGACGATCAGCAGGCGTCCGGTCGCGGGAATCCGCTGCAGCTCGGCGGCCTCGACCAGATAACGCGCCTGCAGGAAATCCAGGGCGGCGGTGACGAAGGCGAAGCCGCGCAGGTGGCCGTTCTCGGCCAGGAAGCCATCGACCCGGTCGAATTTCGACCAGCGCCCGATGGTGCGGAGCAAAGGACGGGCGATCCCGGCCCGGCGACCCCGGAACCATTGCGGGAAGCGCTCTTGCAGTCGGCGTTCGAATTGCAGCATCGGCGTCGCATCGGCGGCGGTATGCCGGGCAGCCTGAGCCGGAGCGGCGACAGGATCATGGCGGTTTCGGGTCAGTCCCGTGACAGGGCCGGCGGCGGTCCCGGATGGGCTTTTTCCCCGAAGATTCCGGACATAGGCCGCAGTTAAAGACCGCTTAACCCCCGGCAACCCCAAGACACGGCACAATGCGCGCTCGCGGCCGACGCTGTATTATGTGCGGCCATCTTTCTATCCGAATACGAGGATATAGCCTCGATGTCCAGCTACCTGTTCACCTCCGAATCCGTCTCCGAAGGCCACCCGGACAAGATCGCCGACCAGATCTCCGACGCCGTCCTCGACGCCATCCTGGCCCAGGACAAGCGCGCGCGCGTGGCCTGCGAGACGATGGTGAAGACGGGCGCGGCGATCGTCGCCGGCGAAGTCACCACCAATGCGTGGGTCGACATCGAAGCCATCGCACGCAAGGTCATCAACGACATCGGCTACGACAATTCCAACGTCGGCTTCGACGGCCACACCTGCGCGATCATCAACATGCTCGGCAAGCAGTCGCCCGACATCGCCGCCGGCGTCGACCGCAAGAAGCCGGAAGAACAGGGCGCGGGCGACCAGGGCCTGATGTTCGGCTACGCCTGCAACGAAGCCCCGGAATTCATGCCGGCGCCGATCTACTACTCGCACCGTCTGGTCGAGCAGCAGGCCAAGATCCGCAAGGCCAAGAACTCCAAGCTGCCCTGGCTGCGTCCGGACGCGAAGTCGCAGGTCACCCTGCGCTACGACTCCGAACACAAGGTGGTCGGACTCGACGCCGTGGTCCTGTCGACCCAGCACGATCCGGGCATCAAGCAGAAGGACCTGGTCGAAGGCGTGTACGAGCACGTCCTCAAGCCGGTGCTGCCGAAGGCGTGGCTCGAGAAGCTGCCCAAGAGCAAGGTCCACATCAACCCGACCGGCATCTTCGTGATCGGCGGCCCGGTCGGCGACTGCGGCCTGACCGGCCGCAAGATCATCGTCGACAGCTACGGCGGCATGGCCCGTCACGGCGGCGGCGCGTTCTCGGGCAAGGATCCGTCGAAGGTCGACCGTTCGGCCGCTTACGCCGCGCGTTACGTCGCCAAGAACATCGTTGCCGCCGGCCTGGCCGACAAGTGCGAAGTGCAGGTCTCCTACGCCATCGGCGTGGCCGAGCCGACCTCGATCTCGGTCACCACCTTCGGCACCGGCAAGATCAGCGACGACAAGATCGAGAAGCTGATCCGCAAGCACTTCGACCTGCGCCCGTACGGCATCGTCAAGATGCTCGACCTGATCCACCCGGTCTACCAGCCGACCGCCGCTTACGGCCACTTCGGCCGCAAGCCGAAGGAAGTCAGCTACGTCGACGGCGCCGGCAAGAAGCAGACCGCGACCGCGTTCTCGTGGGAAAAGACCGACAAGGCCGACGACCTGCGCAAGGATGCCGGGCTGAAGAAGTAAGCCGGCAGCGACATCGCATCAAGAGAAAGGGCCGCGAAAGCGGCCCTTTTTCGTGGTCGGTGCGCCCCGTGCGGGCTCACAGGTGCTGAGGCGAAGCGCCTCCGATCGCCTGCGAAGGGTTGGGGTTCGACGGTGTCGCCGACAGCATCCGCGCGGCATGCAGGCTCGTTGCCTCTGCGCTCAGCTTCGACATCGGCATATCGCAGACGTCTTCGAGATTCACCGCCGCGAAGGTACGCGATTCGCTCGTGCCGCGTTCGGTCGCGCTCAACATCGTGTCCTCCTTGCCCGGCGGGACGAAGGTCTCGATCTTGTCGATGTCGCCGTAGATGCCCCGCTTCATGCAGGCCACGGTCAAGGCCGCTGCCGCCTGTTGAGCGCTGAACAAGTCGGCGACGTTCTCGCCTTTTTTCAGATCGAACGCATCGCCGGGCATCTTGCCGAGGATCTCCGAGTACAGGCCATGCATCGGGTGCTTTTTATCGTTCACCATCACCGCCTCTGCCGGTTTGCCCGCCCCCACAACCAGAGCGGGCGCCGACGCGCTGGGCGTTTCCCTCGCCTGCGCCAGCGCCGCCGGATAGCCAGGCTTGCCAAGCATCGACAGGGTGACCGCTTCGGCGCTCGGATCGGCCGACAGCCCGTAGTCCCGCGAGGTCTTGTAGTCGTGGCTGTAGTACTCGGCGGTGTCGTGCTTCTTCAAGGTCGAGGTGACGACATCGGCGTTGGCGGAAATCCGGCACCCGTTGTCCTGGCGGGTTTCGACGACCGCGCCCTTGCTCTCGAGCCAGGTCTTGAGCTTTGCAGGCAACCATCCATCCTGGCCGCCGGCGTCTTCGCCCTGGGCGCACACCAGCACGGCCTTCTTCCCTCGCAGGTCGCCCAAGCCCGAACTTTCCAGGGCCGCTTCCAGCTTGGGATGGTAATCGCCCCAGGCTTTCTCGCTGTCGCAACCCGAGTAGACATGCGACAACGCGACCTTGCCGTTCCCTGCCAGGCCCACCGCCACGCAACCGGACAAGCCGTCGGTGACCAGGTCCGTGGTGCCGGCATCGGCGACCATCCATTCATTCAAACCGACTTTGACGCGATCGTTCATAACGTTCTCCGGTTTGGGTTCGAACGATCACGGCGACGATTCGCCGAATCGAACTGAATGACCGAACGCAAAATGGCGGCAAACACGGCCGGGACACGTCGTCGCGGCGCCGCCTCACATGCCTTTGGTCTGGCCGCCCTGTTGGGTTTGCGCCTGGATACCCTGCGTTTCGCTGTGCAGAGCGCTCAGCGCGAAGTGTTTGAAGGCGCGTTCGCTCGCGCCGGCGATGGTCGTCTCGTCCACTTCGAAGGCGTGCACGCACAGATCATGCCGTGCGGATTCTTGCTGGCCCGGGAGCACGAACACCTGATTGACGTCCTTCGTGCCCGGGGCCACCCCCTTGATCTCGCGGATGCCGGCATCGAGGCATTGCGCGGTCAATTCCGCGGCGATCTGTTGCTCCCAGATATCCTTGCCTTTGAACATGCCGCCGTCCAAGGCCTTTACCTCTTTGAGAATCGACGCATACAACGGGCATCCCGGATGCGATGGCTCGCTCAACGCCGGAATCTTCGCGATCCCGAGCGACGCCTGCGGATCTTGCAATGCCGGCGTGGCCGCCCCGGCCTCCTTCGACAAGGCAAACCGCGCGACCGCTGCGTCCGAATCGCGCGTGGTCAGATAGCCGTACATGTACTCGTCGCTCGAATCCTCGCTCTTGATCGTGACCGCCGGCTTCGGCGTCGAGTCCGACACCCGGCAACCGTCGTCCTCGCGACGTTCCGATTCGATGCCATGACGCTGCAACCATTTTTCGATACGCCCGCACAGCGCCTCGCTGGTGTGATCCGAATACACCAGCACCGCGCGGACCTCATCCGGCTCGCCCAGGTTCGAGGCCTGCAGGGCAGCGTCGAGTTTCTCCTGGTAGTCCGGCCAAAAGGCCTGGTCCTTGGCTTCGTCGTAGACGTGCGTCAGGGCGATGCGGTCCTTGCCGGTCAATCCCACCGCGACGCAACCGAGCAAACCGTCGGTGATCAGGTCGGTCTGCTTCGGATCGGCCGCCAGCCATTCGTCCAGGCCTACTTTGACTCGCATGCCGCTCTCCCCATCGAATGACTCCTGTAACTCCTGAATTCCGACCGCCGATCGCGCACGCCGCCATCGTCCCGCAACTCGCGCGCGGACCGGCGGCATTGCCTTGCAACGCAGGTCACGGCCAGGTGCGCGCAGTCTCGTTTCCTAGAACGCAAAAGGGCCGCGACAGCGGCCCTTTCGTATTCCCCCTCGTCCGGGCGCGACGCCACTCGGCGCCACCCGGCCGCTTGCATCAGTTGGGGTTGTGCTTCTCCACATCCATGCTGATGCGATCGAAATCGCCCCTGGACATGTGGCCGTCCGCCGCATAGGAGATTTCCAGCAGGCTGTTGGCGAAACCGTACTTGTCCTGGTTGGACGTGCGCGACAGGCCGACGGCGAAAGCGAAGGTGCTGCGCGAATGGCCGTCGCCGTCGTCGGTCAGGGAGGCGATCGAGTTACCCGGCGCGTAGGTGTCGCCGGCCTTTTCGGCTTGCGCGTTCAAGGCGCGCATCTCGCCTTCGGTGAAGGTCAATTTGACCTTCTCGCCCGGGATCGCCGGGCCGCTCTCGCTGGCTCCGCCGCTGAGCACCCAATTGATCTGCTGCGCCGAATGGTTGCCCAGGCCGCTGGTGTCGACGGTGTATTCGTAGGTGCGTTCGGATCGCACTTCGTTGCCTTCGGCGTCGAAACGTTGGGTCACCTTCAGCGGCACGTTGTTGCCGTACTTGAATTCGCTGGTTAGGGCGATGGAGCCGTCGGGATACGTCGTCTGGGTGTAGGTCCCGGTCGTGGCCGCGCGCAATGCGATGTCGCCTTCCACCTCCGCTTCGCCGGCGCTCAGCTTGAGCTTGAGCCGGCCTTGCGAGGACACGTCCAGGCGATGCACCGTCGCCACATCGGACACCCCGGGCGCCCCATGCTCGGCTTCGCCGGTGGCGAAGAAGTTCCCATAGGCGGATCGGCCTGCGGCACTGTCCAGATCGAACGTCGCGGTGCGCATCATCGAATCGCCCACGTTGATCTGCTGCCCGACGGTCAGCGAACCCTCGACGCCTCCGGCCCCCTTGAAGCGAACGCCACCGCCGTTGTAGGCCTCGATCGAAGCGCTCGGGCCCTTCATGATCTGCACCTGGTTCGAACCGGTACGGGTGATCGAATAACTCACTCCGCTGGCGTCCTTGATCTCCGACTCGCCGCCGACATGGCGAAACGAACCGGCGATTTCGGTCTGGGTGTAGTACTGACCGTCCATGATCACGGTCGCCCCGAGCGGAATCGTGCTGGGGTCGAAGGGATCGATCTTGGCCACTTCCTTCGGGTCGTGGCCTCCGCCCGGCAGGATCACCTTGTAGCGGGCGCGGAACCCCGCGCCGACCGACACCTCGGCTTCCAGTTGTCCGCTGCGGACCTCGGCATGGGTTTTGTTGACGTTGGCGCCGGTCACGGTGAACTCGGTCTTGCCCTCCTTCACGACCCAACCGATTTCCAGCGACGATTCGGCGCTGATCTTGAATCCGACCTGGCTGGAGCCCTCCACGGCGGCCTCGTTCGTTACCGTGACCTTGGTGGCGTTGTCGCCCGGGTTGTAACCGATCTTCACCGAACCCATGCCGGCGGTGAATTCGCTGTTGGTCGTGCCATGGCTGGCTTCGTAAGGGCTCTCCATAGGCTCGGCCGTCACGCTCATAGGCGCAGCCGGGATCCGCAACGTGTCGCCGTAGAAGATCGGGTCTGCGCGGCCGCTCTGCTGCGCTTCATCGAGGCGCCATTTGTCCTGGAACAGCTCAGGATTGGCCGCTCGCAGCGCTTGCGGGGTAACGCCGTACTGGTCCGCTATCGCAGGAAGGGTCTCGCCGTGCGCGACCTGATGCGTGGTCGGCTCGGTCTGCGGCGTAACCGAGGGGACGTAGCCGAGCTGGGATGCGGACAGGTGCATGGGCGCCTCGAAAACCGGATGGAGGAATACGGCGAAGCGCGCGATGCGCGGCTCCGGCGTGGCGCCAGAGTGCAACGGCAGGGTTCGCGATCCTTGTCCTGGGATCGCGCATCGGCACTGATCCCGATATCGGAACAGCATCGTGCTCATTCGAGGCTAGTGCCGTCGTTCTCCGGCGCTGCTCGGGCGTAATCGGCCTCGATCGTTCAAAAGGAATTGGCTCTTGCCTGCGTGCGGCAGCGCCAAGCGGACCCAGCGCTTGCGACGCAATGCCCGATCGCCCCGTGCAAACAGAAACGGAGCGCAATGCGCCCCGTTCCGTCCCGCTCGTTGCCGTCGCGGCCTTGCCGATACGGCAAGGCCTACTTCGAAGCCGCCGGCTTGTCCGGCGCGGACTTCGCGCCAGCGGTCTTGGGCCTCGCCGCTTCGGGCTTGGCGTTCTTCACATACCGATCGAGCCAGCGGTTGGTCTCGGCCAGCATGTGCAGGATCGATTCGCGCGCGCGGTAGCCGTGGCTTTCGTTCGGCAGCATCACCAGGCGCGCCTTGCCGCCGAGGCCCTTGATCGCGGCGAACAGGCGCTCGCTCTGGATCGGGAAGGTGCCAGAGTTGTTGTCCTGCTCGCCGTGGATCAACAGCAGCGGGTCCTTGATCTTGTCGGCGTAGTTGAACGGCGACATGGCCTGGTAAGTCGATTCGGCCTGCCAGTAGTTGCGCTCCTCGGCCTGGAAGCCGAACGGGGTCAGGGTGCGGTTGTAGGCACCGCTGCGGGCGATGCCGGCCTTGAACAAGCGCGTGTGGGCGAGCAGGTTCGCGGTCATGAAGGCACCGTAGGAATGGCCGCTGACCGCGATGCGCTCGCGGTCGGCAACGCCGCGGCGCACCACTTCGTCGACCGCGGCTTGCGCACTCGAGGTCAACTGCTCGATGTAGGTGTCGTTGGGCTCGCGCTCGCCTTCGCCGACGATCGGCATCGACGGGTTGTCGAGCACGGCATAACCCATCGCCAGGTACGGCAGCGGGCCCCAGAAACTGACCGCGTTGAAGCGATAAGGCGAACCAGTGACCTGGCTGGCCGCAGCGGCCGATTTGAACTCGGCCGGATAGGCGTACATCAACAGCGGCAGCGGGCCGTCGCGCTTGGCGTCGAAACCCGGCGGCAGGTACAGGTCGGCGGTCAGCTCGACGCCGTCGCTGCGCTTATAGCGGATCTGCTCTTTCTTGATGTCCTTGAGCTGCGGCGTCGGATGCGCGAAACGGGTCAGCGCCACCGGCGCGGCGTCGCTCGCACTCAGATCGCGCAGGTACAGATTGCCCGGCTCGGTCGGCGCCTCGCGCAGGGTCAGCAGGCGCTTACCCTGATCGTCGAGCACGACCTGCGGCGCTTCGTAGTACGGCGCCTGCGAATGGAATAGCCGCGTCCGCTGTTTGTCGGCCAGCTCGTAGCGGTCGAGAAACGGCCGGTCGCCTTCCGGCGAAGCGCCCTGGCCGATATAGAACAGGCTGGCGCCGTCGGCCGTGGTCAGCAGGCGGCGCTGGCCGTTCGCGTCGCGCGTGCTGACCGGCTCGCCGGGGTCGTTGTAACGGTCTTCACTGAGCCCCTCGAACACCAGCTCCGGCGCGCGATCGCCGTGGTCCGGCGCGATCCGCCATTGCCGGGTCTGCCGGGTCTTCCACCAGAACTCGTCGACCAGCGCCAGATCGCCGCGCCCCCAATGCGCACCGGCGTAACGCGCGCCCAGGCGCATCAGCGTCTGCGGCGGACGCTCGAACGGCGCGGCCTGCATCATCACCGCATCGCGGATATCGGTCTTACGCGCCGGGTCGCCGCCATCCTGGGCCTCGGCCCAGACCAGGGTCGCCGGCGCATCGCTGCGCCAGGCGATCTCGCGCACGCCGGTCGGCACCGCGTCGTTGCCGGTCGGCAAGCCGTCGACCAGGGGCAAGCGCGCGATTTCGTGCTCGAACTTGCCGTCCGGCGCCAACACTTCGATGCGGTGGCCGAACATCGACACCGGCACCTGATAGGAGAACGGCCGCTCGACCCGCGTCGCCAGGACATGGCGGCCGTCCGGCGACGGCGTCGCCGCCAGATACAACTGCGGCGCACCCGCGCGGACCACGACACCGGCCAGGTCGACGGTGGCGAGCTGCGAGCGCAGGTAGTACTCGAACACGCGCGCATCGCTCTCGTTGCGCAACAGGTCCTGATAGGTGCGGATCTGCCGCACCGTCGCGCTGATTTCGGTTTCCTGCACCGCCGGCCCGGTCGGCGTGGCGTTCATCGGCGGCGCTTCGCCCTGCCCTTCGGGCTGCAACTGCACCAGCAGGCGGCGGCTGTCGGGCATCCAGGCATAACCGCGTCCGGACACGGTGTTGAGGCCGGACACCAGCTTGTGCGCGCGCCGCTGTTCGACTTCGACCAGCCACAGCTCGTTGGCGCCGCTGGCGCTGTCGACGCGGTTGAAGGCGATCCAGCGCTGGTCGGGCGACCACTCCAGGGTCGCCAGCGACAACGGCGCCGGCAGGCCTTCCACGTTCGAGGTTTTGCCGCTGGCGATATCGAGCAGGCTCAGGCCGGTGCCGAATGCGAAGCGACTCTGCGCCCGCGTGCGCGGATGAATGCGCAGGCCGGCGAGCTTGAGTTCGGCTTGCGCGACCACCTCGATGCCCGGCAGCGACGGCGTCTGCACCAGGGCGACCCGATCGCGCTTCGGGCTGGTGAACATCTGCGGCGGCCGCGGCGCGTCGACGATCGCCTGCAAGGCCTTCGGCGGCAGCTGATAACCGCTGACGGGCGCGGTCTGCGCGGTCGCCGCCAGCGGCAGCAGGAGCAGCAACACACCTGGCCAACTCAGGGCCGGCGGCTTCAGGAAGGACCGGCCGTCGTGGCCGGTGCGTCGCGCGAGTGGGTTCATGCTCGATCCGATCGGTAAGTGAAGAAAGCCTCGAAGCGCCGCTGCCCGGCCGGCGCCTGTGTCGGCCGGTGCGGATGCGCTTGCACCTGGGGGCGCCCCGGCCGAGCTTAGCCCGCCGCAGTGCCCGCCGGCCTATCCCATTGGGTCTGTTCCGGGCCTGCCTGGGCCAGACCGGAAATCGGGCCGGAGCCAGACCGGAAACCCGGCCGAAAAGCGGGCCGGAACCGGGTCGCCTCGGTTCCGCGATGAACGTCATATTCAGGCGCATCCGCCTCGGCGCCGTGCGACGGTCATGGGCGCCGCGATATACTGCGCGCTCAGCCCGCCGAGGGGCGCTGCGACCGTCATCCGCGGATCTTTCCGCAAAGCCCGTACCCGCTACGGACTTCCAGAATGACGGCCAGGCTCGGCGAGGCGTAGTCCCAACGGCGCCCGGTTTGAGCGATCGCTTTCGAGCGATGACTCGCCGGACCCGGCATCCGCCGGCTCCCTAAAGAACTGGAGCGACACACCATGAACGCAGTACCCAAGACCTTCTCGACCGAAGGCGACTACAAGGTTGCCGACATCTCCCTGGCCGATTGGGGCCGCAAGGAAATCGACATCGCCGAGCACGAAATGCCGGGCCTGATGTCGATCCGCAAGAAGTACGCCGCCGCGCAATCGCTGAAGGGCGTGCGCGTGACCGGCTCGCTGCACATGACCATCCAGACCGCGGTGCTGATCGAGACCCTGCGCGACCTCGGCGCCGACGTGCGCTGGGCTTCGTGCAACATCTTCTCGACCCAGGACCACGCCGCCGCCGCGATCGCCGCCAGCGGCACCCCGGTGTTCGCCTGGAAGGGCGAGTCGCTGGAAGAGTATTGGGATTGCACCCTCGAAGCTCTGACCTTCCCGGGCGACGGCGCGGTCAAGTTCCGCGGCCCGGAGCTGGTCGTCGACGACGGCGGCGACGTCACCCTGCTGATCCACAAGGGCTACGAGCTCGAAAACGGCGACGGCTGGGTCAACACCCCGTCGGGCAACCACGAAGAACAGGTCATCAAGAACCTGCTCAAGCGCGTGCACGCCGAGCGCCCGGGCTTCTGGCACGAAGTGGTCAAGCATTGGAAGGGCGTCTCCGAAGAAACCACCACCGGCGTGCACCGCCTGTACCAGCTCGCCGAAGCCGGCTCGCTGCTGGTCCCGGCGATCAACGTCAACGACTCGGTCACCAAGTCGAAGTTCGACAACCTCTACGGCTGCCGCGAGTCGCTGGCCGACGGCCTCAAGCGCGCGATGGACGTGATGCTGGCCGGCAAGGTCGCGGTGGTCTGCGGTTACGGCGACGTCGGCAAGGGCTCGGCTCACTCGCTGCGCGCTTACGGCGCCCGCGTCGTGGTCACCGAGATCGACCCGATCAACGCCCTGCAGGCGGCGATGGAAGGCTTCGAGGTCAACACCGTCGAGAGCACCCTCGGCCGCGGCGACATCTACGTCACCACGACCGGCAACAAGGACGTGCTGACCCTGGCCCACATGCAGCAGATGAAGGATCAGGCCATCGTCTGCAACATCGGCCACTTCGACAACGAGATCCAGGTCGATGCGCTGGCCGCGTCGGGCGCCAAGCGCCTGAACATCAAGCCGCAGGTCGACAAGTACACCTTCGCCGGTGGCAACTCGATCTTCCTGCTGGCCGAAGGCCGCCTGGTCAACCTCGGCTGCGCCACCGGCCACCCGAGCTTCGTCATGTCCAACTCGTTCGCCAACCAGACCCTGGCGCAGATCGAGCTGTGGGCGAACAAGGAAACCTACGAAGCGAAGGTCTACATCCTGCCGAAGAAGCTCGACGAAGAAGTCGCGCGTCTGCACCTGGAAAAGATCGGCGTGAAGCTGACCACCCTGACCGACGAGCAGGCCAAGTACCTGGGCGTCTCGGTCGACGGCCCGTACAAGCCGGATCACTACCGCTATTGATCGACCCCGCCGCGAGGCGGATCGATGCGACACGGGAAACGGGCGCTTCGGCGCCCGTTTTCTTTTTGTGCGGAGCTGCTTCAGGGCCGTGCGATCGAATGGGTTACGTCGTCTTGTGTCCAGCCAGGCTGCGCCGAAGTGGCGCCGCCGACCGCGGCGTCGCGGTCGCGGCTTG
>NZ_JBQEOE010000024.1:26676-86344 GCF_052045105.1 Lysobacter sp. 22409
CCGCGACCACGCTGCGGCACGAGCGATGCATCGACCCGACGACCGCGTGGAATATGCCGCATGAGGCTGCCGGATCCATCGAAGCTGAACCGGCAAATCGCTGACTCACCTAGGGTCCTACCGAGGCTGGCAGGCGCAATCGCGGCCGTTAGGCTGGCGGTGAAATCCTGCAGGAGCGCGCCATGATCCGCCCCATCGACGGCCCGTCGTTTCCGAGCTACACCCCGCCCGCCAACGATCCGGCGCCGGTCGAGGTCGGCACCCCGGCTTACTACGAACAGCGCCTCGCCGACTTCCAGGCGCGCAACCCGGGCGTGGAGCCGCCGGACTATTACCTGGGCTACGGCGACAAGTACATGGAACGGTTCGCCTCACTGGACCGCACCGACCTGTCGCCGGAAGGGCTGGAATGGCGCGACAAGACCACCCTCGCCCTGCAGACGGCGATCGAGGATTACCGCATCCGCGACCCGCAAGGCTTCGCCGATCTGGAACGCGACCCGGATGCCTTCCGCCGCTTCGCTTTCGCCAGCCACCCCGACGCCTATGTCGATTCGGGCCTGTACGGCCTGTCCGTCCAGGACCTGACGGTGATCGCGCTGACCCCGGACATCGGCGACGTGCTCAACCAGGAAGGCATCGACCAGACCAAGATCACCATCGGCAAACTGGAACCCGAGGACGTGCCGGAAATCCTCGGCGACACCGGCGTGCAATACCTGCGCGATGCAGGTCCCTTCGCCTTTACCCCACTGGGGCCGTCGCTCGCCGTCGGCAAACAGGGCGAACGCCTGTTCGACCGCCTCACCGAACAATCCTGGTTCCCGAACATCACCGACCTGCCGCCAGTAGGCCTGCCAGACCTGAATCTCGATCTGTTGCCGGACGTGAGCCTGCCGGACATCGATCTGCCCGATATCGATCTGCCCGACGATATCCCTGGTATTCCAGGGATCTGAACGTTCCACGGATGAGCAGGAATAGCTCCGCGGGCCGCAGCATCGTCGCCTCGGCTCGCGCCGCTCCTGCCCCGAAGCTACACATCCAAGGGTAGGAGCGGCGCAAGCCGCGACACGCCGCTGCACTGCGGAGGCATCGATCAAGCAAGCCCGCGTCACATTGCGGCTTTCACCCGAACGATAGGCAAGCGCGGCAACCCGCAAACGCCGGTGCCTATAGCCGCCTCAACGACCAAAACGGAATATCCCGCCGCAGGCGATAGCCGTTGCGTTCGTACAACTCGACCGCGCGCGGGTTTTCGTGGCTGACGTGCAAAAAAGGAATGCGCCCGCGGGCGTGGTTGTCGTTGGACAGGAACCGCAGCAGGCGCCGCGCATGGCCGTGGCCGTTGAAGTCCGGGTGGGTGCAGACGGCGCTGATCTCGGTGTAGGCGTCCGTGCCCATGCGTTCGCCGATCATCGCCGCAAGGCGGCCGTCGCGGTAGATGCCGAAGTAGCGGCCCAGCGCCATCGTGTGCGGGCGGAAATAATGCGGATACACCAGGGCGGTCAGCGCAAGCACGTCGTCGCGCTGGCGTTCGCCGAGTTCGACGATGTCGGGCGCATCGTCCGTCGCCGGGTCTTCGGTGATCGGCGCCTCGCAGATCATCTGCGCCAGGTCGGCGAGGTGTTTGAGCTCCCAGCCGGCCGGGATCGCCGGCGCGCGGTCGAGCAGCAACACGGTGTCCTGCGCCGGCACCAGTTCGGCCAGTGCGGCCCCGGCGTCGGCGCCTTCCTCGGCCACCCCCATGAACGGGGCGATCTGCGCCGGGTAGCGCGCCAACGGCCCGGCGCTCAGCGCGAGCGAGGCGTGACGGCTGCGCAGGGACGACCAGATCGGGTTATCGAGGACGTGGGGCTGGCTGTCGCTCATCGGATCGCACTCATCGGCTCGCACTCGTCGGCAGGGCCCGCTCGTCGCGGTAACGGCCCCAGTTTAGGCAAGCGCCAGCCCGGGGCGGGAGCCTTGTTCCATTCATCGCGATAGAGAGATATTATCCAGACACCCACCATCGTGCGACTCGCCCATGCTGCCGATCAGCTTCGAGTTCTACCCGCCCAAGACCGACGAGCAGCGCACTCAGTTGGACCGTTCCGCGGCCAAGCTCAGGCCCTATTCGCCGAACTACGTGTCCTGCACCTTCGGCGCCGGCGGCTCGACCCTGAGTTACACCCCCGACACGATCCAGCGCTTGCGCGAGAAGCACCGCCTCGATGCCGCGCCGCATTTGTCCTGCGTGGGCGGCACGCGCGCGGAAATCCGCGAGCTGCTGGCGCGCTACCGCGAACTCGGTTGCCGCCGCCTGGTCACGCTGCGCGGCGACCTGCCCTCGGGCATGGCCAGCGCCGGCGACCTGCGCTACGCCAACGAGCTGGTCGAGTTCATCCGCGCCGAGACCGGCGACCATTTCCACATCGAAGTCGCGGCCTATCCGGAAACCCATCCGCAGGCACGCGATGCGCTGTCGGACCTGGAGAATTTCAAGCGCAAGGTCCGCGCCGGCGCCGACGGCGCGATCACCCAATACTTCTACAACCCCGACGCCTACTTCCGTTTCGTCGACGACGTGCGCGCGGCCGGCATCGACATCCCGATCGTGCCGGGCATCATGCCGATCTCGAACTTCAGCCAGCTGCGGCGCTTTTCCGATCTGTGCGGGGCCGAGATCCCGCGCTGGATCGGCCAGCGCATGCAGGCCTATGGCGACGACGCCGACAGCGTGCGCGAATTCGGCGCCGACGTGGTCGCGCAACTGTGCAGCCGCCTGATCGAAGGCGGCGCGCCGGGCCTGCACTTCTACACGCTCAACCTCGCCAAGCCGACCCTGACGGTGTTGTCGCGCATCGCCTGAAGCATTCAGCCACCTGAAAGCGCAAGTGCAGGCGTCAAGAGACGACGTTGCGCACCGAGTGCTTATGGCGAATTGCTAAGACAGGTCTCATCTCCGACTTGTCCGCCGACAAGTTCGGTCTTGAGCGGCGAGACGGCGCGGTAGCTCACTGCCAGCAGGACGCATCGCCACGACGGGCGATGCCCTCGCGACCGCCGTCGGGGCCCCGTGCCCCGACGCGCAGCGGTCCTCACTGGAGAGAGCGCATCATGTCCGCACGCAAGTTGCTGCCGTTGAACCTCGCCATCGCTCTGTCGCTCGGCCTCGCCGGCGCCGCCTCGGCCGCCGAACCGGCCCCGCTGTTCGCTTCGCCTGCCGTCAGTCAGGTACGCAGCGCCAATACCGATACCGCTTACCAGGCCGTCAAGGCCGAGCGCGCCGCGGTCAAAGTCGACCTGGTCCGCGCCAACACCGCACAGATCACCGAAAACCAGCAGGAACTGCTGCTCAACCTCGCACCCGGCGTCAGTCTCAAGGCACACAAGCTGCAGGCCGAGCGCAAGTCCGACGGCGTGGTGATCTGGCAGGGCCTGGTCGGCGACCCGAAGACCCAGCTCAAGCGCATCAACCAGTTCACCGGTGCCGAACTCATCGGCGATCCGGAGGAATCGGCCACCATCGTGCGCCAGGGCGATCAGATGTCCGGCACGGTGCGCAGCGGCGGCAAGCTCTACCGCATCGATCCGCTTAAGAACGGCGGCCACACCATCAGCCTGATCGACGAATCGCTGATGCCGCCGGATCACCCGGCCTCGGGTTATACCGCCAAGCCCATCGTGCCCTTCCTCAACGACCCCAAGTTCAATGAGGCCGCCGCCGGCGAGAAGGCGCCGGTCACCGTGCGCGTCATGGTGGTCTACACCCAGGCGGCCGCGAATGCGGTCGGCAACATCACCACCAAGTCCAACCTGGCGATCACCGAGAGCAACCAGAGCTTCGCCAACAGCGCGGTCAACGTACGCTTCGTGTTGGCCGGCAACTACACCAACAGCTATGTCAGCGCCGGCTTCGACACCGACCTGAGCCGCTTCCGCGGCACCAGCGACGGTTATCTCGACGGCTACCACGCCACCCGCAACACCATCGCCGCCGACGTCAACGTGTTGATCATCACCGACCCGGCGTACTGCGGCCTGGGCTATCTGAATTCGAACGCGGCCAGCGCCTTCAGCGTGGTCGGCAACACCTGCATGACCGGCTACTACAGCTTCGCCCACGAAATCGGCCACAACTTCGGCGCGCACCACGACCCCAGCAACGGCAACAACACCGCCTACGCCTACGGTCACGGTTACTGGGCGCCGAACAAGACCTGGCGCACCATCATGGCCTACAACTGCGGCTCCAACTGCCCGCGCCTGAACTACTGGTCGAACCCCAACATCACCTACAACGGCGTGCCGATGGGCACCGCGGCGAAGAGCAACAACGCCCGCGTGCTCAACGAACGCGCCGCCACCGTGGGTGCGTTCCGCTGATCGCCGTCTAGGCGACAGCCGCAAGGGCGCAGCCTGCGGGCTGCGTCCCTGCCGACGCCGCGGCGATCCGGCCGCGGCGTTCGCGGCGCGATGCGCCGCCGACCGATGTGCCCGCGGCATCCTTTCGGCATCGCCGCACTGTCCCTGGCCGGCCCTCGGCGCTAGTCTTCGCCGATGCCTTCGTTCGCCCGACTCTGTCTGTTCCTGTCGTTGACCGCCCTGTGGGCCGTGGCGACGCTGTACCCGGGCACCGCCGCGGCGCAGATCCGCCGCTGCACCGACACCCACGGCAACTCGGTCTACACCGATCGCGACTGCGCCTCGGTCGGCGGCGTCGACCGCCTGCCGCGCGGCGCCGCCGCCCAGCAAAAGCAGCAGCAGGCCTACGTCGGCGGTTGCGCGCGCAATCTGCGCGACCTGATCGGGCTGATCACCAGCGCGATCGACGCCCGCGACAGCAACCGTCTGGCCGCGGTCTATCACTGGACCGGCATGTCCGGCGACCAGGGCTATGCGGTATTGCAGCGGCTCGACGCGATCGCCCAGCGCCCCTTGCTCGACATCGCACCGATCCTGTCGTCGCCGGCACCGCCGCCGTCCGAACCCAGCGGCGCCGCCTGGACCACCCTGCCGCCGGCCGCGGCGAACGCGGCCACCGCGCCGCTGCCGCCGATCCCGGCACCGGCGACGCCGCTGGGCAGCCCCGCCGGCGCCGCCACGGCCGATGCGAGCGACGCCGCGAGCGAAGACACGACCTCCGCGCCGGCGCCCGCAGCGCACGCCCCGCAACGGCGCACGCCGGTGGCGCTGCGCCTGGAGCAAACCATGGCCAATGGGGTGACGCCGTCGCGCACCGTATTCGGCCTCTACCGCCACTTCGGCTGCTGGTGGATCCGCGGCGGCTGAGCCTTGCGCCCGGCTCCGCATGGCGTCCATACGCCGCTCGATTGGGCCTGAACCGGGCAGGCAGGGCACAATAGGGGTTTCCTCACCCACCATGGAAGCCGACGATGCAATACCCCGAATGGATCTGGCACAACGGTGCGATCAAGCGCTGGGCCGAAGCAACCACCCACGTCATGTCGCACGCGCTGCACTACGGTTCGTCCGTATTCGAGGGCATTCGCACCTACGACACGCCGCAGGGTCCGGTGATCTTCCGCCTCAACGACCACAACACCCGTTTGTTCGCCTCGGCGAAGATCTACGACATGGGCATCCCCTACACGGTCGAGCAGATCAACCAGGCCTGCCATGAAGTGATCAAGGCCAACGGCAACACCACCGACTATCTGCGTCCGGTCGCCTACCGCGGTCTCGGCGGCTTCGGCCTGTCGGCCGACACCCCGACCGACGTCGCCGTGGCGACCTGGAAGATGGGCCAGTACCTCGGCGCCAGCGTGCTCGAGGAAGGCATCGACGCCTGCGTGTCGAGCTGGCAGCGCTTCGCGCCGAACACCATCCCGGCCGGCGCCAAGGCCGGCGGCAACTACCTGTCCGGCCAGTTGGTCGCGCGCGAGGCGCGTCGCCTGGGCTTCGGCGAAGGCATCGCCCTGGCCTCGACCGGCCTGCTTTCGGAAGGCGCGGGCGAAAACCTGTTCCTGGTGTTCAACGGCGCCCTGCACACCACCCCGGTCAGCGCCGCCCTGCTCAACGGCCTGACCCGCAACACCATCATCACCCTCGCCCGCGACGTCGGCATCGAAGTGATCGAACGCGACCTGCCGCGCGAATACCTGTACCTGTGCGACGAGCTGTTCATGTGCGGCACCGCCGCCGAGATCACCCCGATCCGTTCGGTCGACGGCCGCCAGGTCGGCAGCGGCCGCCGCGGCCCGGTCACCGAGCGCATCCAGGAGCTGTTCTTCGGCCTGTTCAACGGCAAGACGGCGGATAAGTACGGCTGGCTTGAGCCCGTCGCTTAAAGCCGGGAATCGGGAATGGGATTCGGGAGTCGTAAGAGCGGTTCGCCGCGAGCCCGAAGCCCCATCACCGCACGACGAAAACAAAACGCCCGGCTTCGACGAAGCCGGGCGTTTTGTTTTTTGCTTTGACGATTCCCGATTCCCGATTCCCGAATCACCAATCCCGGCTCTCAGAAAGTCAGCGTCGCCACCACGCCCCTGACCTCGCCGGGTTTGACCCGTACGTCCCAGCCGTAGAGTTCGCACAGCCGGCGCACGATCGACAGGCCGATGCCGCCGCCTTGCGAGTGGCCGGCATGGGTGCCGCGGTAGCCGCGCTCGAACAGCTTGGCCGCATCCTCGGCGCTGAGGCCGGGGCCGGAATCGATGACCTCGACCGTACGCGGGTGCAGGCGCACCACTACCTCGCCCTGGGTCGTGTACTTGACCGCATTGCCGATCAGGTTGCCCAGCGCCACCGCGACCGCCGCTTCCGGGGCGTCGACGACCAGGCCCTGCTCGCCTTCGATGCGCAGGGTCAACGGCTTGCCGCCGAGCTGGGCGCGGTGGGCGTCGAGCAGTTGCTCCGCCAGCCGCGCGATGTCGGTGGAGCCGTGCCCGCGCTCGTTGCGCGACAACAGCAGCAAGGCGCTGATCAGATCGGTGCATTGCTGTTCGGCACGCTGAATACGCAATAATCGATTGCGAGTCTTGTCCTCGATGTCCGGCCGCGACAGCAACAGCTCGACCGCGCCCTTGATCACCGCCAGCGGCGTGCGCAGCTCATGGCTGACGTCGGCGTTGAACTCGCGGTCGCGCTGGACCACGTTGGTCAGGCGCTCGGCGTAATCGTCCAGGGCCTCGGCGAGCTGGCCGACTTCGTCGTCGGGGAAGTGCGCGGCCAAGGCCTCGGCTTGCGAACTGCGGCCGGAGCGCTTGAGCCGGTTGGCCAGCTCCGACACCGGGCTCATCACGCGCGAGGCCGCCCACAGGCCGACCAGCAGCGAGAACAAGGTAAACACCGGTACCGACAAATAGATCGCGCGATTGAACTGCGCCTCGCTGAGCGCGCCCTGGCTCATGTCGTAGGCCAGGAAGAACCATTCCGTCGGCGTCTTGCGCACCCCGAGCTTGTACGAGAACGGGCTGCCGTCGGGGTCCTTGCCCTGGATGTTGTGAATGCCGTCGGGCAAGGTGTACCAGTCGGGTTGCTCGATGCGCACTCTTTCGAAGCTGTCGCTTTTGTATACGCGCAACCACATCTGCTGGAACGGCACCTCGGGCTTCAAATTCGGCGCCGAGTAATACTGTCGCGCGTATTCGTCGATGTTCCGATTCACCACGTCGGCGACGAGTTCGTTCTCGACCCGCGTGCGCGTCCAGTTGGTCGCGAACGCGAACATCGCCGTCAGGCCGAAGCCCAGCAGTACGAAGGACAGGACGATACGGCTGCGCAACCGCCGCCGGTAGCGCTTCTTTTTCTTCAGCCGCGCCGCGGAAGGATCCTCTGCAGCCACGCGATCAACCGTTGCTTTCGGGCGCTGCGATGCGGTAGCCGATGCCGTGGCGGGTCTGGATCAGCGGCGTCTCGAACGGCTTGTCGACCACCGCGCGCAAACCGTGGATGTGCACGCGCAGGCTGTCGGAGTCTGGCAGTTCTTCGCCCCACACGCGGGTTTCCAGCTCCTGGCGCGTGACCACCGCCGGCGAAGCTTCCATCAGCGCCTGCAGGATCTTCAGCGCGGTCGGGTTGAGCTGCAGCAGCTTGCCCTGGCGGCGCACTTCCAGGGTGTCGAGGTTGTATTCCAGGTCGGCGGCGTTGAGCACGCGGGTCTGCACGCCGCGGCCGCGGCGCGACAGGGCGTTGAGGCGGACCTCGACTTCCTGCAGGGCGAACGGTTTGATCAGATAGTCGTCGGCGCCGGAATCGAAACCGGCGAGCTTGTTGTCGAGGCTGTCGCGCGCGGTCAGCATCAGCACCGGAGTCTGCTTGCGCGCTTCGTTGCGCAGCTTGCGGCAGACCTCCAGGCCGTCGAGACCGGGCAGGTTCAGATCGAGGACGATGGCGTCGAAGTCGTGCACGACCGCCAGGTGCAGTCCGGTGATGCCGTCGGCGGCGAAATCCACCGTGTGGCCGCGGTCTTCGAGGAAGTCGCCGAGGTTGGCGGCGATGTCCTGGTTGTCTTCGATCACGAGTATGCGCATGTGCTCTTCCCAGTGGGTTGGCGTTCGACCGTGCTAAGACGTCCGAGGTTCCGTATTCGTGGGCCGCTGTGCGATGCGCAGCGGCGGCAAGCGACCGATTCTGCCAGAGCGTATGTAAAGTGAACGGAAAAGGTGAACAGGGGCTGGGCCGCCGTTCAAACGCCGCGGCACCGGCCTAGGCCGAAAGTCATGGCTCGCCCGGCAGCGCCAACATACGGAAAACGCCGGAAAAGACCGCAAAAAACAAAGGCCCAGACGCGGGGCCACCGCGCCTGGGCCAAAAGGGTATTGCCCCGATTACCGTAACCTGCTTCCGACCAGATCCCTATCCGTAACGTTCTGACGAGGAGCGTGACTTGGAGGAGCGGCAGTGCTGCGGTCCGGGTAACGCTACGCGGATTTCGATTAAACCGTCGTTAAAAACGATGTTAAAAAATAATTAAGTACAACCTGAAGTTGTCATCTTGAGGGCCCGGCCCTTCCGCGCCGGGGAGGCACCGTTCGGCGGATCGCCGGCAGATGACCTGCCAGGCTTGCCATTCTCCTCGGCCGGCCCGCTCCGGGGCCCGGCCGGACGCCTGTTCAGCGTCTCGTGGCGGTGCGACGCCCGGTCCCCAGCTTCAGCTGACCGGCCACGTGCTCGATGATTTCCCCGGCCACGTCGACCCCGCTGGCCTCCTCGATGCCCTCCAGACCCGGCGAGGCGTTGACCTCCAGCACCAGGGGGCCGCGGACCGAGCGGATCAGGTCGACGCCGGCCACGCCCAGGCCGAGCACGCGGGCGGCGCGGACCGCCACCTCCTGCTCGGCCGTGCTGGCGCGCACGCCCTTGGCGGTGCCGCCGCGGTGCAGGTTGGAACGGAAGTCGCCCTTCGGCGCCTGCCGCTTCATCGCCGCAACCACCCTGCCGCCGACCACGAAGCAGCGCAGGTCGGCGCCCTTGGCCTCGGCGACGAACTCCTGAACCAGGAAATTCGCATACAGCCCGCGCAGCGCTTCGATCACGCCCTTCGACGCCGACAGTTTCTCGGTCAGCATCACCCCGGCGCCCTGGGTGCCTTCGTTGAGCTTGATCACGTGCGGCGGCGGGCCGAGCATCGACAGCAGGTCGGCGGTGTCGTCGGGGTTGTCGCCGAACACCGTCGCCGGCAGGCCGATGCGCTCGGCGGCCAGCAGTTGATGGCTGCGCAGCTTGTCGCGCGCGCGCAGGATCGCGTCGGAGGTGTTCGGGGTGTAGGTGTCCATGAGCTCGAACTGGCGCAGGACCGCCGAGCCGTAGCGGGTCACCGAGGCGCCGATGCGCGGGATCACGGCGTGGTAGCCGGAGATCTCGCGCCCCTTGTAGTGCATCTCGAAGCCGTCGGACGCGATGCGCATGTAGCAGCGCAACGGGTCGAGCACGCGCACGCTGTGGCCGCGCTCGCGGGCGGCCTCCACCAGCCGGCGGGTCGAATAGAGCTTGGTGTTGCGCGACAGGATCGCAAGCTTCATCGGAAGGGATTCGCGTGGGTGGAAGAAATGTGGAGAAGAAAGACGAACGGCCCGGCGCGTTCAGACGCGCGGGTGGCGCCGCCGGATGCGTCCATGCAGGAACGAGCGTGCCGGATCGACCGTGAACACCCCGGTCACCGCGGTGCGGCCGAGCAACATCGGGAAACGCATGCCACGACGATCCGCCAGGTTTATTTCAATTTCGCGTTCGATGCCGGCCAGACTCAGCACGGTGCGGATGAAGACCCGGCTGCTGCGGTGACCGCCGGAGTCGGTGACCCAGCGCTCGTCGTGCACCAGCGCCCGCGCCTCGACCCGGCCGGCGCCCAACGCCCCCGGACTCAGCTCGAAACCGACCCAGGGCATGCCGGCCTCGACGAAGCGCCATTGCGAATCGACGTGCAGCGCCGAACTGCGCGCGCCGGTGTCGATCTTGGCGCGTATCGCGGCCAGACCCAACGCGGGCAACGCCGCCGCCTCGCGCCAACCGAGGACGATCTTCGATGACATCGTACCTCCGCTGTAGCGACTGCTGCCGGCCTGGGACGACCGCGACCCGACTTGGACCGCGACCACCGTCGGTCGTTCCGTTCCAGGCGCCGCGCGCCGACAAAAAACGGCGACCTCGCGGCCGCCGTACGTATCGGACCGGAGCAGGCGCGGATCGTCCGGCCTGGGGCTACGGTGCGATACGCGACGACCCACTCGGGACCGGGCGCGCAGTCTAGCGCGCCGACGGTGAAGCGTCGATGCGCGCCTCGCTGCGGCCGGATCGGGCAAGAACCACAGGCTTAGCAATGAACCTTCACATCGCACGGCCGCCTGGAATCGCTGAACCGGTCAGGGACGGCAGAGCCGGCGCTCGTACTCCAGCTCGCGCTGCAGCGCGGCCGAATCGCCCTGCACCGCCAGTTCGCCGATGTTGTCGCGCGTGCGCAGGCAAGGGTCCTCGCCGCGGCCGCCGAACAGTCGACCGACGCGCTCGACCGTACGGGCGATCGAGTTCGGCGGCTGCATGCGGAAACGCCGCACGCCCTGCCCGGGCAAGACCGGCATGCGACTGGCCAACAGATCGGGGCCAGGCTCATCCCACGGCGCTCGCGTCGCGCCGGCCGGATCGAGCGCGTTACGGTCGATGCGGATCGCGGTGAGGCCGGTCGCTTCGGCAGGTTCGGTCGTAGCAATCGGCGCGGCCTGTCGCGGCGCTATCTGGAGCGGCGCGGCAGCTTCGGGGATGAATGCGGGGCGCGGCGAACGTGGCGCCGTCTTCTTCGGCAAATCGCGTGCCGGCGCTGTGCGCACCGCTTCGTTCGGGCGCGAAGGCGACGAAGCCGCCGGCCGCAGAAGAATCACCGTCAGGCTCGCTTCGCTGTCGACCGGGTCGGCCGGCCTGCGCAACTGCAACGCCGCCCAGATCAAGCCCGCATGAACCAGCGCGACGACCGTCCAGGCAAGAGCACGTTCGAAGCGCACTTCGCCGAACTCATGCGCGCGCATCGGCGCCCCCGCTCATCGCTGACGCGCACAGCCACCCCATGACCCCGGCATCCTGCCCCATCGCTCGCATCCCTTCGCTGTCGATCGCGCAGCAGTGTGCCTGCTGCGATCAGTGCCGCAAGGTTCGGCAGCGAGCGCCGTTGGCCGCGGTTAAAGCTTCGCCGGCCGAATCCGCGAGGCCCGGCCATCACGCGTATCCCCGCTCTTTCACCCCGTAGACAGCAAGCGCCACGCCAGCCAAGCCGGCACGCCGAGGTAGAACGCCAAACGGCCCAGCCATTCGAGCGCGTCGCGCAGGGCGGCCGCCTGCGCGTAGCGCAACGCCATAGCCAACATCACGACCGTTTCGATTGCGACCCGCAGCACGGCGGCGAACAGCATCAAGCCGATCGACCACGACGCCCACCAAATCAGCAGTCCGGTGAGATAAGCCGCCAATCCGTAGCTGTAGTACTCGCCGAAGGCACCGCCGAAGGCGATGACCTGGTGCAGACGGAAGGCGACCAGCGCCAACAGCAACGGGAACAGCGCGAATTTCACCAGGGGGTGATCGAGCCGGCGTCGATGCGCGTCGGCGCGGGCCTGGATCAGATCGGCCCGACCGGCGGCGAAGCGGCCTTCCCAAGCGATCGGCACGCCGGTCGCGGTCAACAGACGCCGCAAGGCCTCCGGGCGCGTCAACGCCAGGCCCCGCGTCCAGAGCGGACCTGCGGCCAGGCGCACATCGACACCGCTGCGCGGCAACGGCAGACGCCAGGGCCGCAGCGCGGCGATCGACGCCAGCGGAAGCTCGATCCGTTGCCGGCGCTGGTCGAGCACCCACAGCGCACCTTCGACGCGCGCTTGCGCGGCGAACCTGCGCTCGATGGCCCATGCCGCCACGGACGGCAGCAGCACGGCCGCGGCGAACAACCGCAGCTGCGACAGGGATTGGACCTGCAGACCGATGCGCGCCAGCATGTCGAAGGCCAGCCACAGCAGCCCCAGGCCTGCGGACAACCTCAACGCGCCGCTCAGCGCACGCCAGAACGGCGTCAGCAGCACGACCTCGATGATCGGCTCCACTTCCGGCGCGGCGACGGCGCGGCGACGCAAGGCCTGCCACGCCGCCAGTGCCGCCAAGGCCAGCAGGAAGACGATGCCCGCACGCCCCACCCAATCGCCCCAGCGCACCATCAAGGTGGGCGACGGATCGCGGGCGCTGACGAAGGCGGTCAACACGGCCTGGTCGCCGACCGCGGTGTTCGCGAGCACCTCGCCGGTGTCGTCGATGATCGCGCTGAGCCCGTTGGTGGTGACGCGCACCTGCGGCAGCCGCGTTTCGATGCTGCGGAAGGCCGCGACCGCCAGATGCAGGCGCGCGCCCACCGGGTACGCGGTGAACCAGGAATCGTTGGACATGCCGATGATGGCTTGCGCGCCGAGCCGCGCGCCGTCGATGGCCAGGTCGGTATGCACGTCGTCCAGGCAGATCAACGGCACCACGTTGACCTCGCGCCCGTCCGCGCTGCGCAAGGGCAGCACGCGCGCGCCGTCGCCCGCGCGCCAACCGCCGACCCACGGCAACCAGCGCCGCAACACCGGCCCATCGAGCCAACGCGGCACGTATTCGGTCAGCGGGAACGGGTAGGTCTTGCGATAGAAGCCGAGCAAGCCCTTGCCCGGTTCGAGGAACGCCGCCGCGTTGTATTCGCCTTGCCCGTCGCGGTCGTAGGTGCCGAACACCAAGGGCACGCCC
Source organism: Lysobacter sp. 22409 (assembly GCF_052045105.1). Classification (NCBI taxonomy): domain Bacteria; kingdom Pseudomonadati; phylum Pseudomonadota; class Gammaproteobacteria; order Lysobacterales; family Lysobacteraceae; genus Lysobacter; species Lysobacter sp. 22409. Next base: position 39,880 of record NZ_JBQEOE010000024.1, read on the forward strand.
GCCGTATCGACGAAGCCCTGGATCTCGCGGTCCAGCGCCGCGCCGTCCTCGCTGCGCGGGCTGGCGAAGCTGGTGGGATATACGGTTTCCGACCACAGCAGCACGTCCGCATCGTGGTCGCGGATCGCCGACCACGAAAGTTCGTAGTGCGTGTCGAGCACCTTCCGGACCACCGCGTAGGCGCCGATTTCCTTACGCAGCCGCTCGTAGTCGGTGATGTTGGCCTGGACCATGGCGACGCGCAGGGTCGGCGCTTCATTGGCCACCGGCGCCTGCAAATCCGCGCGCCGCATCGCACCGTAACCGGCCATGCACACCACGATCAGCGCCCCGAGCGCGAGCGGCCGCAGCAGCGTGCGCGCGCCGCGTTTGCGCTGTTCGATGGCGAAGGCGGCCGCCTCGTTGACCAGCAGCAGCAACGCGGTGAGGCCCGCGGCGCCGCCGAGGTCGGCCACCTGGCGCAACACCGCGGATGGAAACAAGCCGTGCCCCAAGGTGTCGCCCAACAGCTTGGGCATCAGCCGTTCGCAGGCCACCCAGGCCGACGCCGCGGCCAGGGCGCGCAGCACCGGCCCGTAGCGGCGCCCCGCCCATTGGCGCACCAGCGCGAAGGCGAGGAATTGCGGCTGCAACAACGGCGCCAGCACCAGCAGCGCCGCCGTCGCGGTCAACGCGCCCACCTCGGTGTAGGCGCCGATCGCCGCACCGAACCAATGAAACACCGCGGCCACGAAGACGACGCTCATCAACGCGCCGTTGGCCAGCACGCGCAGCGTGGTCCTGTCGTTGTCGAGCACCAGCAGCCACGGCACCAGCGCGACGAAGCCCAGGCCCCAGGCGGGGCCGCCGCGAGCGTAAAGGCCGAGCAAGGCAGCGGTGGCGAGAATGCCGGCGAGGCTACGCCAGCGGGACGGGGACAACCGCTCCTGGATCAAATCGAAACACTCCGTGTCGCTGGGTCAGCGCGGGGGAATCCGGATCGGCCGCTGCGGCATCCCGGGCGGTGCGAGTTCCGGCGGCACGACCCGGTCGGCCGGCATCGCGATGGGTCGGCCCTGCGCGTCGTACAAAGTGAAGCCGGGCGCGAACATCAGCACCGGCTCGATCGGCACGCCCTCGTCGGTCACCTGATGATGGCGAACATAGCCTTGCGGCAATTCGTAGTTTTCCGGCACGGCCAAGCCCAGCAGCGGCGGACTGGTGCCGGGCGGATTGAACGCGCCCAGGCCCGTACGCACGCCGGCCTGCTGCAAGGCCTCGATGACCTGCGCGCCGGTGGGTTCCGGATCGCCGGGTTGGAAATAAGCCGCCAAGTCGTTGGGATCGTTGCTCGGCATGGCCGGTGGCTCCTGCTGCGACGCGGCTTGCTGTCTTGCCCGCGTAGACAGCGAACGGCTGTCCGGCGGAGCGGCCGCGTCCCGATCCACGTCGGCCTGTGCAACGACGGCATTCGCGCCTTGCGCAGGCTCGCGCATCCACCACCAGCCCACCGACGCCACGGCGATCACGACGACGGCGCAGATCGCCCACAGCAAGCGCCCATCGCGGGCCGCGGGCGCTTTCGCAATCACACGCATGCCCTCGCCGTCCGCTCGGGACGACGGGGCATGCGGATGATCGCGCTTGGTCATGAGTCGGCTATCCGCCGGACGCGTCCGTCAGGGCGAAGCCGGCTGATAGACCGACAAAGCCCAGCCCATGCGCTCGTGCCCGTACTGGTTCCAGATCGGGCTGCGGCCGTTGGTGAAGCTGGAGTAGCGCGGCGCGCCGGTGCCGGTGCTGCCGCCCCAGAGGCCGGCCGACACCGTGCCGCCGGTGTAGGTCGGATGGGTGTCGTCGGACTGGATGTAGTCGAACGAGCTCGACGACGACACGAACTTGGTGTTGGCGTCGCGCAAGGTCGCACGCAGGGTGACCGCGGTGCGGTTGATGTAGCTGGCCTCGCTTTCGCCGGACACGTAACGCAGCGCGTCGGAATCGACCTGCCCGTCGCCGTTGCTGTCGTAGTCCGCGCCCATGTACTGGGCGAAGCTGTCCGCGCACTTGAAGCCCTTCTGGCGGGCGTATTCGCACATCCAGTAGTTCATCTTGGCGATGGCCGGCAAGAACCGATCGCGCATGTTCACCGTCTGCCCGGTGGCGGAGTCGCGGCACGAGCTCTGCACGTTGTCGGCGTTGTAGCCGGGGTAGTACAGGTTGGAGATCACCTTGAGCTTGGTGTTGGCATGCGCGTTGGCGTTGATGTAGTCCATCGCCGCCGCCACGTAGGTCCTGCAGGAACTGACCGCGGCATCCAGCCCGCTGTAATTGCAGGTGCCGGTTTGCTCCTTGAACGCCGTGCGCGCCTGCAGACCGTCGTTGCCGCACATCTCGAAGCTCACCACGCGGGTCGAGGCGGCCTGCATGTAGGAACGATCGGCGACGATCTTGTTCTCGTAAACATCGCGCGCCACCGCACCGGACTTGGCGCGGCGAATGCTTTCGACGTCCGCGTTCCAGCGCGCCGACAGATACTCGGCATCCACCGTCGGCGCCGAATAGCGCGCCGCGTTGCTGATCGAACCGTTATAGCCGGCGAAAATCGAATCGCCGTAAGCCACGACGCGGTACTTGGTGCTGGTTGCGGGCCGATCGACGGTCCAGGAAACGTTCTGATTGAGCGTGCTGGCCATGCCCGAGGCCGAGAGCGCGAACAGCGCCACAGCCGAAAGCAACCGCCCCGCCTTATTGCGGAACAGAATCTTCATCCTTAATTCCCCTTCGAGATGATGTGCGCTGCGGACCCCTGCCGGCGCCCGATGAGTAACGCGAAACCCGAATCACGATGGGGATGCCCGGACCCCGCGGCACGCCCCCCCGGCCATCGCCCCCGGACGCTAGCGTATGGTTCCAGGGGGTGCAATGTGCGCTGCAACAGCGGCGGGGGGCTGCATCACGTTTTGGGGTTTGGGGTTAATGGCACATCTGATTGAAGACGTGCTTTGGCAACAAACCTCGCAGGCCCCTTCAGCTCCGCCAGAATGAGCACATGACTCCCGACAGTGCAGCCTCATGGAAGGCCAAGCTTGAACCCTTGACTGGCGCCCGCCGGCCCATCCGCTACGAACACGAGTTCTCGGCTGATGAGTTAGCGCGGCTGCGCGAAGGCCTGTGGCCGCGCGATATGGACGATCGTTGGGTGATCTGGCTCGACGAAAACACGTTGCGCGGCTGGAGGTCGTGGACGGGCACGTGCATCTACGAGGTAGATATCACGGTAAGCGAAGAAGGCACCGGCACAACTGCTGTGCTCGACGTTCTCGATGCTCCAGACACTTACCGCCGTGCGTCCACCGACGCCGCTGAACTGGAACGCTTCGAAAGAATGCTCTCGCTGGTATTACGACACTGAGGCGACGGCGAAACTCCGATCGGCACTCTCCAGTCGGAACCTAGACATGGCCCGTTGCTGGGCCAGTGGCGCACCGCATCGAAAGCGCTCTTGGGACGCGGGAAGCTTCAGAATTGGATTTACCTTGAAAGAGTCCGCAGAAATTTGTCACAAGAACCGATGGCCGCATGCCATGGAGCCCAACTTCAGGGCGTCAAATGCCGAGTCCTAGAACAGTGACCGTAAGTCGACGACCGCAAAGTCTCTCGGATTCAGCAGCTTAGTAGTTCGCCCTTTTACGTGCACATCCCCACGGCAGCGAACGAGGGCCTTCCTGTCGTGCGCGACAATGCCCATGTGGTAGTCCTCAGGTCCGAGCTGAATCTCTACACTACGCTCAGACCCTCCTACGGGGGCCTGGACAGTGATGGTCCCTACTTCGTCTACCTGCGGTCGATGAAGGTGCTTTACGGACCCAATGATCTCTCGATCCAAAAGCACATAATCGTTCTTGTAGTAACTGGAAGCGGATTCCAATGCGTCAAGATCCCGCAAGTTAAACGAGAAGACCGCCGTGTCCCGAGCGAATAATGGACCGGAAGGCGTAGAAACCTTGACCTCAAAATGTCGGCTACGGTCTTTGCCACTGAAACCAAGCAGGGCATCGCACATGTTCGAACTAGCCCCCATCGCAACCGCTCGTTCAAAAACCGCTATCTCATTGTTCACTTGATAGTGACTACTGGCGTCCCGGAGCGCCGACAAGCCCACTACCAAGCTGTGGGCTACCAGCTCCGTCAACGAACTATCCTCAGCTGGGTGGGATGGTCCAGTTGACGCGTCCAAAGGCGCTATGACCTTCACAACGTAACTACCGACCTCCGTCTGCCCGAGCAGCAGGGAGTCCATGTACTCCTTTGCATCTTTCGGCGGCGAACCACTGAACTGCCGTCTCTTGGAATACACAGCCATTGCAGCGGCGTAAAGCAGTTCCTTTGCTTTCCGTATAAGGAGAACGCCATCTTCGATGGGGATGCTCCCGTCGGAGGTATCCTCACCTATCACACGAACCGCAACGACGTTTACGGCCGCTCCGACAAGATCGTCCACGACATCGGCAATATTTCTTTTCTCGTACGCAGCAAGTGAAACCAGAGCCGCCTTCAGTTGCTCCTCGTAGTCCCTGACTTCTGGAGACAGGGGTACCACAACTTCAGCCTCATCGGAGTCGTTGCGGTGCCAAACCGTGGCCACTTTTCCGACAACGCCGTCCTTGAGCCAGTTCTTGCTCTGAAGGTACGTCTGGAGTTGTGCCGCGCTAATGCTGGGGAGCGCCCCATTACTCACATGGACCTCCCGTCACTGGCCGCCGTCATCATGTCCCTGAGCGCATCAGTCGTGAGCCGCTGCGACAACGGTATATCGACAGTCACGGAATCCGCGTTGGTCGAAGCGGGAGCCTCACGCAGCGAAACCCAGAAGCAAAGGTTGTGCAGTGCCACGCAGTCATCATGGTGCATGACCCACTGCCCGACTTCCTCAGGAACCATCAGAACAGCCAGGTACCTAGGAACGACGACGTTGTCTCCGCGCAAGTCATCGTAGTTCTTCTTGGGCAACGGAAACTTGATCACTCCCCCTGAGACCAGACGCCGTGATGTGCACTTCAACTGCAGCTGGATCTGAGGATTCCTGATCTGCCCTCGATACCCCCGTCCTTGGAAGGTGACATCCACGCTGTCATTGTCAACGCTGAAGTCTCCCCGATTGAGACCGGCGTGCGCAGCAAGTGCCGCCACGTATGCGTACTGGAACTGTTCCTTCTGCTTGCTCGTATCCATGCCCATTGCCAGCCAACGCTCCTCGTGTGCCGAAGGCAGCGTATTCAACCCAACCTGCAAAAACAAAGTCCGCACTTGGCGGGCTTCGGAGACATGAAGTAACGGCGTACCGGCAAGATGTAACGATTTGCCGCCTCGCGCCCCTTGCAAGTTGCTGATCAGAAAGGGCTTCTTGACAGTGGAGCGGGTGATGGGAATCGAACCCACGCTAGCAGCTTGGGAAGCTGCAGTTCTACCATTGAACTACACCCGCTTGCGGGCCAGTTTATAGCGCAGGCCGCGCGGGTGGCAAACATCGGGCTGATGGCGCTGTGGCACGAGGCTGGCGCCCTCCCCGTCTGCTCTACCCAGGCGCTTCGTCGACTCTCTGTCGTACTGCCTGCTGTGTCTGCGTACTTATCGAAGCACCGTCCTCGCCTGACGCCCACCACCCCGACGCCTCGCCCAAAAAGAAACCGGGCCTCTCGGCCCGGCTTCGTTGACGCTTAACGCTATGCCGCAGTAGTGCGGCCTAAGGCCGCAGCAATCAGAACCCGCGGCCCACCTGTGCGAACACAGTGGTGTTGTTGCCGCCGCCCTGGCCGACCGTCGCGCTGGCGCCGATGTTGGCGTCGAGGCCGAACAGGTGGGTGCGCACGCCGAACAGCAGGCTGCCGTAGTTCTGGTCGAACTTGCGGCCCATCACGGCGTAGTCGCCCAGGCCCGGCACGGTCTGCAGGCGGGCGTAGGCGTGTTCGGGGGCGTCCTCGAACTCGCGGTCGACGGTCAGGCGCGCATAGGGGCGGAAGCTTTCGCTGTGGGTGTAGTTGATCTGCCAGCCCACGCTGCCGATCAGCGAGTCGAACTCCTGCTTCGGATAGGCCAGCGAGGTCGCGAGCGTCGGGTCGCTTTCGGCGAAGCCGTCGACTTCGATCTTCTGCGAGACCAGGCCGAGCACCGGGCCGTGACGCAGGGCGTCCTGGCCGAATTCCCAACCGCCGTTGACGGCGATGGTGAGGTTGTCGCCGTCGGCGGAACCGTGGTGGACGCGGGTGACCGGGCCGAGGTTGGCGTTGCGGTCGATGTCGAAGTCGAGCTGGGTGTAGCTGACCTGGCCGTTGACCCAGGCGCGTTCGCCGTACCAGCCGACGAAGCCGCCGAGAGTGGCTTCCTTCTGCTCGAATTCGCCGTTGCGCAGGCCGAAGTCGTTCTTCTGCTGGCCGTAGCCGGCGAAGGCGCCGAACACCAGGTTGCCGCGGTTCCAGTCGATACCGCCGCTCAGCGCCGGACCGGCGCCGTCGTACAGGTCGCCATGGCCATAGCGCTGGAAGTCGCCGCGCAGGCTGGTCCACCACCGCATGCCGTCGCCTTCCTGCGGGCCGGCGAGGTGGTTGGCGACCTGGTCGGCGCGGGCGCGGCCGCTCATCGCCGCCGAGTTCGGCAGCACCGCGATGAAGCGCGGCGCTTCCAGCACCGACAAGGCGTAGTCGGCGAGGATGCGATGGGCCTTGCTCGACGGATGCACGCCATCGGCGAAAGCGTAGGTTTCCGGCGCGTCGGGGGCAGCGTAGTTGAGCGGGCTGCAGGTCAGCGACGAGGCGGTGATCTGCGGATTGCAGCCGGTGCCGGTGACGTTGGTGATGCCGTACGGCGCCGGGTTGGCGGTGATTTCCGCCAGCAGGCTGAAGGTGTTGAGCGGGATCACGCGCAGGCCGGCCGCGGCGAGGCCGCCGTACAGGGCGTTGTTGTAGGTGGTCGACAGCTGGGTGCCGGCGGCCTGGGCGGCGGCGCCGCCCGCGCGGAACTGCGGGGTCAGGCCGAGGTTCGGCACGGTCGGCACCAGCACGTACTGGGCGCCGGCGTTCTGCAGCGCGGCGACCACACCGATCTGCGCGGTGACGGCATTGGTGATGGTGGCCTGCGCCGGGGCGCCGGCGACGACTGCGAACAGGTCGTTGGCGCCGCCCCACACGGTGTACAGCGCGTTCGGGTCGGCGCGGCCGCCGTTGGCGGCGAGGTAGTTGGTGGTCTGCGTGGCCAGCGACGGAATCGCGCCGAGCGGGCTGGCGCTGTTGGTGCCGGTGCGGGCGCCGCCGACGGCGTAGTTGGTGCCGCCCTGGTTGGCGCTGGTGGCGTTGGTGCCGTAGTACTCGGCGACGTATTCCGACCAGACCAGGCCCGGGTTGGTGGTGAAGCGGCCGATCAGGGCCGCGTTCGGACCGACCGCCTGGAACAGGGCCGGGCGGAAATGGCCGGAGTCGGTCAGGCTGTCGCCGATGAAGACGGTCTGCGAATACTCCTGGGCGAAGGCCGGAGCGGCGGCCAGCACGAGGGCGGCGGCCAGCACGGTACGAACGGGTTTCATCATGAACTTCCCTGCGGTGATGTGACGGGTGATGGCGATCGAACGGTCGGTCGATTGCCGTTAGAAGCTCCGCGCGGGCGTGACATACGCCGGCGGATGGCCGAATCGAAGCACGCGCCGGCGGATCAAGGCAAGGCGCAGCGCGGCAAAACGATGCCGCGATTATCCCCGGCCGGCCGCTCCGGCGCCGGGGCCAGAGGTCACAGAGCGGGCCATTGCTGCGGTTCGGATGCTGCCAACCGCCAGGGACGAGACTGGCCGCAAGCGGGCCCCCACGCGACAATGGCCGCATGAATATCCTGCTCAATGGCGAACCGCGCGCGCTCGCGGCGCCGACCACCGTGGTCGAACTGCTGCACAACGAAGGCCTGGGCGAACGCCGGGTCGCGGTCGAGATCAACGGCGAGATCGTCCCGCGCGGGCGCCACGCCGAACGCGCGCTCGCCGAAGGCGACAAGGTCGAGATCGTGCACGCCCTCGGCGGCGGCTGAGCGCGACCCCCGGACTGTCCGGGATCGGCACCGCCGGCCGCCGGGTGTCGTGCGGTTACAGGTTGAAGTACACCGGGTTGCCCATCAAGGCGAGCCGTCCCTGCGCGTCGCGCACGTCGACGCGCAGCCAATGCCGAGCGCCATCGCTGCGCCAACGGAAGTCGAAACGCTGCTCGGCTGCGCTGATCGCCGTCTGCCCGATCAGGGGCACGACCACGCCGTCGACGACGGTTTCGACCCGGCTGCCGGCGACGTTGCGCACCGTCAGGCTCAGCCTCGCTTCGTCGCCGGCGCGCAGGTGCAGCTCGCCGCCCATCGCGACTTTCTGGTGCCCGTGGCGCGCGCTCAGTTCCAGGGCGCGATCCTTCGAGCCGCGCACGTCGACGAAGACATTGCCGGCGCGCAGGCCTTCGAGAATCGCCAGCATCGACAGTTCGCGCGCATGCACGACCGTGGTCGGGCGACCGATCCGGCTGGCGCCGAAGGCCTCTTCGGCCTCGGTCGGCGCATCGTGGTTGTCGCTGCCGCCGATGCCGGTCAGGCGATGGCCGGCGTTGAGTTCGCGCTGCCAGAAAGCGATGCCCGAGCCCGGCGTGTCGGCATCGCCGCCGTTGACGGCCTCGACCATGCTGACCCGCGACAAGTCCGCCGCCGGCATCGGCGTCCAGCCGCAGCCCATGCAGCGTTCGTCGGAGGGACGGATCGGGTGATTGATCGACACCGGCACGCCGCGCTTCTCCAGCGCGCGCAACACCGTGTCCCAATCCGGCACTGCGGCGCTGCCGACGCGGAAGTCGACCGGGGCGTAGGTGCCGAACACATTCGCATGGCCCTGGAAGGTGGTGATCTCGATGCCCGGCATCAGCAACAAACGATCGAAATACGGCTGCAGCTCACGCAGGCCCGACAGATGCGAGACCGTGTTGTGTTCGCTGACGGCGACGAAATCGAGCCCTTGCCGGCTCGCCGCCTGTGCGGTCAGGAACAGCGGGCACGGCACCTTGCTGCCGGCCTGGGAAGCGCAACTGCCGTCGCTGTGGCCGCTGTGCATGTGCAGGTCGCCGCGGTACCAGCCCGGCCCGGAGCGCAGGGGCTTGGCGGCGATCGCGGCAGGTAACGCATCGGGTTCATCGGCCATGCCGAAATGGATGCGCGCGACATAGCGGGCGCGTTGCTCGGCGCGGATGTTGGGAATGCCGAGCAGGACTTTCCACTCGCCCGCGGGCAAGGCGCCGGCCGGATACGACGGGGTCGCATCGGCGGCGCTGACGGTGAACACGCGTTTGTTGCCGCCGCTCCAACCGCGGAAGCCGTCGCGGCCGAGGAAGTCGCCCGGGCCGATCAGGCCCAGATCGATCGTGGTCTTGTGCTCGCGCCCTTCGTAATCGAACTCGACGGTGATGCGGGCGACGCCGTCCGGCACCCGGAACGGCAGTTCGCGATAGCTGCGGTTGTCGCGGCCTTCGATCGTGCCCTCGACGGTGACATCGGCGGCCTCGGCAGCGCTGGCCGCGCTGGCCACGGACGCCGTACAGGCCAAGGCGAGCATCAGCAGCGCAACAAGCGATTTCATGGTCATGCCCCGGTTCGTCAATCGTGCTTCTCGAGCGCTTCGACCGGACGCTGGTTGCAACGCTCCGGCTGGCGGCGCGGGTTGCAGCGCGCGATTTCGCTGCGCGGGAACACCACGCGATAGCGGCTGAAGCGCCGGTCGGGCTGCGGGTAATCGGTGGAGATGTAGTGCGCGCCGCTGGCGAAGGCGGCCTCGCGCCGGCGCGGGTCGTTGCGCCGCGCCTCGAGCGTGTCGGCGTCGGCGCGCGTGCGCACCAGGAAGCCGGCGGCGACCGCCTTGGCGATGCGTTCGCCCTGCCCGATCGGGTCGTTGAGGGTCAGATAGGCGGCATCGGAGGCCTGCTCGTCGGCGTTGACGAACATCGCCCGCCCTTCCAGCGAGCGTCGCGCGCCGCGGTATAGGCCGACCTTGCGCGCATCCTCGTCGAGCGCGAACAGGACCTTGCCGCGCGCCTGCGCCAGCGTCGGCCAGCGACCGGCCAACACCGCCTCGCGCAGGCTCGGCGCATCGCCGCGAACGTCGTCGGGAACGATCAATTCGGCGGCGGCGAAGACCGAACGGATTTCGCCATCGAGCGCATCGAAGGCGGCGCCGTCGAACGGCTGCGGCGCAACCGCACCCCGCCCGCCGCGGCCGTCCTTGGCGTTGATCAGGATCAGGATCGGCGCGTGCTCGCGGTGGCTTTGCGACCAGGCGCGGATCTGCCGCAGGCATTGCACGAAGGCCATGCACTGGCTGCGGAAATCGATGTCGGCCAGGTGCATGACCTTGAAGCCGGGCTGCGCCATTTCGGCCGCGACTGCGGGCGACCAGGGGCCGGCCTCGCCATAGCCGCCGCGCAAGGCGCCCGGCGGGTGCGCATAACGGCCGCCGCGCGGGTCGTAGTAGACATCGAGCTCGAGCGTGCGGGCGCCCTGCTCCAACTGCGCGGACAAGGGCGGATGCGCATAGTCCAGCGAATCCGCGCCGGCCGCATCCACCGCGCGATGCGCGGCCAGCTCCTGCGGCGGTATCGCCAGCTTGTAGCTGTTGTGGGTGCCGATCGCCTGCAGATCGTTGATGCGCAGGCGCGCGTCGATCCAGGCCTGGCTGCAGTCCGGGCCGGCCGCCGCGGCGCGATCGACGTCGAGCTTGCAGCCAGCGCCCGCGACGGCTGCGCTGGTTTGCGCACCGGCGGCGGCCATAAGCGGGCTGGCCATAAGCGCGCCGACGAGCAGCGCGCCGCAACTCAGCCCAGCCTTGACCGCCCCCATCCGCATCGCGCTCAGAACCGGTACATCAGCGCGGCGCGGAAGGCGCGGCCGAGCAGCGGGCGGGCGATGAAGGTGTTGGCGCCCGCGTCGGCGCTCTGCAGCTCGCCGGCGCGCGGGTTGCCTTCGGTCAGGCCGCGCGAGTTGGTCAGGTTGTCGCCGTACAGGAACAGGGTCAGCCCTGGGGTGAACTCGTAGCGGGCGCTGGCGTTGAGCACGTTGTACGACGGCAGCCGCACCGAATTGGCGGTGTCGACGAAACGCTCGCCCTGGTATTCGTAGGCGAGCTGCAGGCGCAGACGGTCGTCGAGCAGGTTGATGCCGGGCACGATGCGGAAGCTGTTCTTCGGCACGCGGATCAGCTGGTTGCCGACGAAGTCGCGCAACACCGGCGCGCCGTTGACGATCTCGGTGTAGCGCAGGCCTTTGTATTGCGGGTCCTGCACGGTCGCGGTCAGCTGCATGTCGAACCAGCGCACCGGGAACCACGACGCTTCCAACTCCAGGCCGGTGGTCTTGGTGTCGGCATAGCCCTGTTGCACGGTCGAGGTGCCGGCGTTGAGGTCGAACACGGCATTGCTGAAACCGACGTTCTCGTACTTGGTGTAGAACAAGGTGGCGAACACGTCGAAGGTTTCGTTGCTGAACTTGTAGCCGACCTCGCCGAGTTGCATGGTCTGGATCACCGGCTGCGCCGCGGCGTCCTTGCTCACGCAGTCCTGGGCCGCGGCCTGGGTGCAATTGGAATAGCGGGTGATGAAGCTCGACAGATTGGGCAGGCGGAAGGTCGGGGTCCAGCGCGCGAACAGGCCCGAGTATTTGTCGAACTGCCAGTTCGCGCCGACGGTCCAGCCGAGCTTGTCGTAGTCGCGGTCGTAGTTCACGAAGCGGCCCGAGCCGGTCAGGATTTGTGAGCTCGCCGGCGTGCCCAGGTTGACCTGCTTGCGGATCTCGGTCCAGCCCTTGGCGTTGACCTTTTCCCAGCGCACGCCGGCGTCGATGCGCAGGCGCTCGTTGACCTGCCATTCGTCCGACAGGTACACGGCCTGGGTGGTCGAGCGGCCGCTGGCGTTCTCCCACTCATAACCGTAGCGGTAGAAGCCGTGGTCGGTGAGCGTCGCCAATGGGCGGCCGGCGGCGTCGACCGCGACCAGATCCAGCAGGCGCGCGTTGTCGCGCACGTCGAGCAGGGTCGTCGACGAGTAGCGGTCGAAGTCCTGGTCGAAGCGCGCGTAGTAGTAGCCGAAGGTGAGGTCGTGGCTCTGCCCGCCGAAGTCGAAACGGCGTATCAGGCGGGTGTCGCTGATCAGCTCGTCGACCGGCATGGTCACGCCGCGCAGGCCGCCGACCGTGATCAGGCCGTTGCCGTTCTGGTTGGCGACGTCGAACACCTGCCCCGCACCGTTGACGTAGCGCAACTGCGCGCCGGTCGCGCCCGGAATCGCCGCGAGCTGCTTCTTCAACGCCGGGTCGGACAGGAATTTGGAGGCGCCGAGCAACTGCAGCGGGAACACGCCGTTGCGCTGAGTCTCGGTGCGGTCGTAGCGCAGCGACTGGGCAAGCTTGAAGCCGGCGCCGAGTTCGTAATCGAACTTGACCGTGTACTGGTCGCGCTTCACTTCGGTGCCGCGCGCGTTGTCGAAGGCGTAGCGGCTGCGGTCGCCCTGCAGCATCGAAGCGTAACGGGTGTCCGGGCCGGCCAGGGTGCCGTAGTGATCGTCGAAACCGGGCACGCCGCGGATCTTGCCGTCGGCATAGGTGCGCATCGGGATGCCGAGGTACAGCGCGACGTTGTCGTCCAGGCGCTTGTAGTCGAAGGCGAAGCGGCCGCGCTCGAACTCCTTGCTCAGGTTGACCCGGTACTGGCCGCCGTCGTTGGCCTGGAAGCCGGGATCGCGTATGCCGTCGTCGAAACGATAAAAACCGCCGAGACCGAGCTTCCAGCCGGCGCCGAGCGGCGTGCCGAAGAAGAAATCGTAACGGTTCAGGCCGTAGTCGCCGGCGGTGTACTTGACCACGCCTTCGGCGCCGTCGCCGACCACGCGCGGGATGAAGTTGATCGCGCCGGCCGGCGCGTTCGAATAGAACACCGACGAGGGGCCGCCGCGCACCACTTCGATGCGCTCGATGGTCTCGTCGAGTCGGAACGCCTGGTCGCCGTTGAGGAAGCCCAGGGCCGGGTCGTGCTGCACCGGGATGCCGTCTTCGAGCAGGGTGACCGAACCGAAACCGTCGACCGGGATGCCGCGCGCACGGATGTTGCCGCTGGCTTCGCCGCCGGTGGCTTCGACCCAGAAGCCCGGCACCGACTTCATCGCCTCGGTGACCGAGGTCGGCGCCTGCATGCGCAGGCGGTCCTCGTCGATGGCGGTGATCGAGTAGCTGGTTTCGGCCTTGCTGCGTTGGCGCGTGCCGGAACGGCCGGTGACGATGACGGTGTCGAGATCGGTGGCACTGGCGGCGGCCATGCTCGCGTCGCTGGCCGAAGCCGCTGCGGTGTCCTGGGCCTGTGCGGTGGAAACGGCGAATGCGGTCAGTACGAGGGCGCAACGGATCGCCCGGCTCAGCTGGCGGGTGGAAGGCATCATGAATTCGGCGTTCGGAAGGAAGGGAAGGCTGCCGGCCGGTTCCGTCCGAAGGCTCTGCGTCGAGCCCGGCAATCCTGCGCATGCTGGGCCGCGACGTTTAAAGATTCGTGACAGCCGTCGATGGAATTGCGTGCGCGGTGGTTGGCGCCAGGATCGGTCAAGCTTGCTTGCTGGGCGAATGCGGGGCGCGAATGCAGAGCGGAGCAGGAGCAAATCCCCCCCTGCCCCCCTTTTCCAAAGGGGGACCTCTCTGGGCAGCGGCTACATCAACACCGTGTGCTCGACGCCGACGGATCGACGGGCGTGAACGGCCTGCGGAAACACCTACACAAGCCCCCTTTGCAAAGGGGGCGGGCGCCTGCGTCGTTCGGCGGAGCGACAAGCCCGCTGCGCCGGGGGATTTCCGGGCAGATCGCCTTGATGTGGATGGGATAAGAGCAAATCCCCCCTCCCCCCCTTTTTCAAAGGGGGGAGTTCATGTGTCGATGCGATATTTGAGGGGGCCTTACGTGTCGGTGCGATGTTCAAGCAAATGACATCGGCGCATAAAAAAGCCCCGGCCGAAGCCGGGGCTCTGTTGCGGATTGCAAGTACGGCAGGTGTATCAGGTGCCGGCGTCGATCACGGTGGCCGGCGAGACCGAGCAATGGCCAGGTCCGGTGGTGCCTTCGTTGTAGGCGCCGAGAATCCCGGCGAGCCTGATCGCGGTGTCGCGTGCGGGGCCCTTCGGCGCGGTGGTGCTGCGACCGATGAACCATGCGGTGGCTTCGGCGATCGCGGCCTGCACCTCGGACGGGGCGCCTGCGCCGGCTTCGGCGTTGAGGCGTGCGGCCATGTACTGGTGCGCGAGGATGTAGTACGCGTTGCCACCCTTCGGCGGCGTCCAGAACACCTTGTACCAGGTCTGACCGGAGGCGAAGAACAGCGTGTCTTCTCCGATCGCGGCCCAGGTCGCGTCATACGGCGCAGGGCCGTACTTCGAGTGGGTCTTCCAATAACCCTGGGTGTAGGTGCATCCGCTGGTGGCGCACAGTTCCGGCACGTTCACGGTGATCACGGCTTCGTCGCTCTTGTTGACGCCGTTGTCGGTCGCCAAGGTCAAGAGGTTCGGAACCATGAATTCGCAAGTGTTACCGGGTCCGGTCTGGCTCGGCAGTATCCACGCCGCGAACAGGTCGAGGCTGTTGACGATGCCCGGATCGGGGTTGATGTCGCCAGTGACGTACTGGGCGAAGCTGCTGCACATCAGCGGGCTGACCTGCCAACCGAAGGTATCGCCGAGGTTGAGGCCCGGGATGCCGTTGAACAGGTCGCTGACCTGCACGCAGGCGTCGGTTTCGACGTTCGGCGAGCCGTACACCAGTGCGGCCTGGTTGGAGGTGTAGCTCGTGAAGCCGCAATCGCTGGCGTTGCCGGCAGCGTCGTAGCACTTCAGCACACGCTGGATGCTCGCCTCGTTATAGCCTTCGAGCTTGCCGCTCAGCGCTGCGTCGTAGGTGCAGTTGAGCGAGGTCGCGCCCTGCGGGTCGCACGTCGGCGACACCGACTGGGTGCCTCCACCGGCGAAGTGCAGAGTGTCGCTCGGATCGGCCGGGCTGAACTGCGGTGTCGCGTCGGCAGGCCAGGTGACCATAATGCTGCCGCTGACCGCAAAGCCGCTCTCGGACTCGATGCTGCGGGTCGCCGCGAGACGATAGACCGTCTCGTAATTGCCGCCGACATTGAGCAGCACGTCGACGTCGTCGCACAGGAAGTTACCGGCATAGATGCCGCTGGCGATCGGATCGGGCAGGCAGCCCTGCATGCCGACGACCTTGGCGTCGGCCGGCGAGACCACCACATGCTTGTCCGGAACCCAGGCATAGTCGCGGTCGTAGCGGGTTTGCGCGGTCTTGCTGATCGCGACGGTCCGGCAGGCGACGGTGACCATGGCCGAATCGCTGGCCGTGGCATTGGTGCTGGCGCTGGTGCTCCAGGTACCGGTTGCGGTGTTGTTGTGCTGACCTTCGTCGGCACCGCACACGAACGGCGACGGACGCGGATAGGTCCACACATACGGACCGTTGCCGAGGCTGAAGCTGTGGTTCGGATCGCCCGGCAGCATCGAGTCGTCGATCACGAACGTGTCGCCGTAGCTCTCGGCCGGGTTCGCCGGGATCGAGAACGCAGCGGAAGCCACGAACGTATAGGTGCCGCCGTTGCGCTCGGTAGTGATGCCGGCGGCGTTGACGCCTCCGCTGGCGTTGAGCAGGAACGGATGGGTGTTGCTGCTCAGGTCGAACGCGTAATCGCAGGTCAGGATGATCTTGTCCGGATTCGCGGCCGGCTTGACGCAGGCCAGGGTGTCGGTGTCGCCGCCCTGCGAGGTCCAACTCAGCTGGAACTGGGTCGCGCTGTTGTTGAACTGCAGGGTGTCGACCACGGCGGTAGCCTTCCAGCCGAAGCCGAACGGGTCCTTGACGGTGATGGCGCCGGCGACGCGGTACATGCCACGGGTGGTCGGCGTCGCGGTGACGGTGTATTCGACCTGGTGGCTGTCGCCATCGAACATCACGATGCTCTCGGGCGTCACGGTCTTTTCGATCTGCCAATCGGTATAGCGCTTCCAGCTCGCCGTGGCGGTTTTCTCGCCGCTGGGCTTGGGCAGGAAGCAGTACACGATATGGCTGATGCCGGCGGGCTCGCCGCTGGAATTGATCGGTGCGAACAGATTGATGTCGCTGAGCGCGGCAGGGTCGTAGTGGAAGACGTTATAGGCGTTGCCGCCCTTGACCACGATGTAGTCCATCGGCACGGTCGAGGTGAAGCCGATGAATTTGTTCTGGTTGGTGGGGGTGTAGTTGAAGGTGATGGTTTGACCGGGTGCGCCAAGGTTGTAGCTTTGGCCGTTGACCGGTGCGCTGCCGGTGCTGCCGCCCAATCCGGCCCAGGTCGCTACGCCGGGCAGGTCGTCGCAACTGGTGAAGTTGCCCGAGAAAGTGGTCGGCTGCACCGAGGCCGCCCAGGCCCCGGTGGGCAAGGCGGCAGCGGTAGCAAGCAAGAGCGCCGTTGCAAGCAACGGACGCCAACGTCGAGTGGTGGACATGTCAGAACTCCGTGAGCGGGGTGGCAAAGCACCCTGTTCTTCGCGCTCGGTAGCTCGGCCATGCTGACCTGGACGGTCGGCACCCGTGGCTTTGCGACACCGGCTCTCACCGGTTGTGCCTTTTTCGAGTCCCGTACGACGGCGCGGCGCCCGCTTCCCCAGCGGACGCCGCCGGCGATGGCCGATGCGTCGCGAACTTTCAGCGCCGCCCAGTACCGCTTGGCGGCCAATATACGCTTCAAAATGTGATTGCAATCACATTTTCATCATCCGGCGACGAACGGTCGCCGTTCTGGATGAATGGTGCAGGACACGACCGGGAACGGCCCCGAACTGCGTTTTTACAGCCCTCGCCCAGCCCCGCCCAACCCCCGCCCGGCCGCGCCGCGGCGGCAGAGCGAAAACCGCACGCCGGGTGAAACGGCTGCGCGCGCGGGGTCCAAGCGCAGGGCGTTATCCGACATAATTCACCGATGACGAACAACGCCTTATCCGATCCGCTGGTCATCGCCGGCAAAACCTACCGCTCGCGCCTGTTGACCGGCACCGGCAAGTTCAAGGACCTCGACGAGACCCGCCTTGCGACCGAAGCCGCCGGCGCCGAGATCGTCACCGTCGCCATCCGCCGCACCAATATCGGCCAGAACCCGGGCGAGCCCAACCTGCTCGACGTGCTGCCCCCGGACCGCTACACCCTGCTGCCCAACACCGCCGGCTGCTACACCGCCGACGACGCCGTGCGCACCTGCCGCCTCGCCCGCGAGCTGCTCGACGGCCACAAGCTGGTCAAGCTCGAAGTGCTCGGCGACCAACGCACCCTGTTCCCCGACGTCGTCCAGACCCTGGCCGCGGCCGAGATCCTGGTCAAGGACGGTTTCGACGTGATGGTCTACACCTCCGACGACCCGATCCTGGCCAAGCGCCTGGAACAGATCGGCTGCGTGGCGGTGATGCCGCTGGCGGCGCCGATCGGCTCGGGCCTGGGCGTGCAGAACAAGTACAACCTGCTCGAGATCATCGAGAACGCCAAGGTGCCGATTCTGGTCGACGCCGGCGTCGGCACCGCCTCGGACGCGGCCATCGCCATGGAGCTGGGCTGCGACGGCGTGCTCATGAACACCGCCATCGCCGGCGCCCGCGACCCGATCCTGATGGCGCATGCCATGAAGCTGGCGATCGAGGCCGGCCGCGCCGCGTTCAAGGCCGGCCGCATTCCGCGCAAGCGTTATGCCAGCGCGTCGAGCCCGGTGGACGGGTTGATCGGCTGACATGACTGATCCGTTCTCGAGCGACGGCGCCAAGACCCCGCCCAAGCCGTTCACCGTGGAAGAAGGCCGGCGCCAGGTGCGCAGCTTCGTCCTGCGCCAGGGCCGCTTCACCCCCGCCCAGCAGCGCGCCTTCGACGAGCTGTGGCCGCGCTTCGGCATCGACTATCAGGGCTCGCCGCGTAATTACGACGAAATCTTCGGCCGCAGCGCCAAGCGCGTGCTCGAAATCGGCTTCGGCAACGGCGAGGCCCTGCGTTTCGCCGCCCAGCACGATCGCGAGCGCGACCTGATCGGCATCGAGGTCCACGCCCCCGGCGTCGGCCGCCTGTTGAACGCCCTGGCCGAAGACGGCAGCGACCACGTCCGTCTGTATCACCACGATGCGGTCGAAGTGCTGAACCACGAAGTCGCCGACGGCTCGCTCGACGAGGTCCGCATCTATTTCCCGGACCCGTGGCACAAGAAGCGCCACAACAAGCGCCGCCTGGTCCAGCCCGCGTTCGCCGATCTGCTGGTGCGCAAGCTTTCGCCCGACGGTCGCTTGCACCTCGCCACCGATTGGCAGGACTATGCCGAACAGATGTGGGACGTGCTCGATGCGACCGCAGGCCTGGTCAACCGCGCCGGCCCGCGCGGCAGCGTGGCCCGGCCGCCGTGGCGTCCGCAGACGCACTTCGAGACCCGCGGCCAGAAACTCGGCCACGGCGTCTGGGATCTGCTGTACGACAAAAGCCGGGATTAGGGATTCGGGAATCGGGAATCGGATGCGAGCCAGCGAAGATCCGCGATACGTTGCCGACGCCCAAGCGGGTCGCGATGCCTTGCTTTGCCGTTGTTGTTCCGAATCCCGAATCACGAATCCCGACTCCCGGCCCTGATGGATACCGCCCTCGCGCTCACCACCGACATGAAGCTCGTCCTCGGGCTGGTGGTCTTCACGATGGCGATGTTCCTGTTCGAGCGCATCCGCGCCGACGTCGTCGCCCTGGTCGTGCTGGTGCTGCTCGGCCTGTCGGGTCTGGTCGAGCCGGACGAGCTGTTCAACGGTTTCTCGGGCAACGCGGTCATCAGCATCATCGCCACGATGATTCTCGGCGCCGGCCTCGACCGCACCGGCGCCCTCAACCGCCTCGCTGCCTGGCTGCTGCGGCGCG
The DNA here is from genome assembly GCF_052045105.1 of Lysobacter sp. 22409. Classification (NCBI taxonomy): domain Bacteria; kingdom Pseudomonadati; phylum Pseudomonadota; class Gammaproteobacteria; order Lysobacterales; family Lysobacteraceae; genus Lysobacter; species Lysobacter sp. 22409. The sequence continues at coordinate 58,844 of NZ_JBQEOE010000024.1, forward strand.
CGCACGGCGTCGAACAACGCTTGCTGTTGCTGACCACGGCGGTGGCCGGCCTCAACTCCTCCTTCATGCAGAACCCGTCGGTGATGGCGTTGTACATGCCGGTCGCCTCTCGCCTGTCCTCGCGCACCGGCCTGTCGCTGCCGCGCCTGTTGCTGCCGATCGCCGCGGCCATCGTCATGGGCGGCGCCCTGACCATGGTCGGCAACTCGCCGCTGATCCTGCTCAACGACTTGTTGCTCAACGCCAACAGCAACCTGCCCTCGGGCGCGGCGACCATCGAGCCACTGAAGATGTTCGCGCCGATGCCGATCGGCATCGCCCTGCTGGTCGCCTCGCTGGCGTATTTCCATTTCTTCGGCGACAAGCTGCTGCGCGACGACAGCGACAAGGGCGCCACGCCGGCGCGCACCCAGAGTTATTTCGCCAAGGCCTACGGCATCGAGGGCGACGTCTACGAAATGACGGTCACCGCCGACAGCCCGTTGGTCGGCATGTCGCTCGGCGAGGCCGAAGCGCTGCGCGGCGCGCCCCTGCTGCTCGCGCTCAAGAGCGACGGCGAGGCGCGCCTGGCGCCGCCGGCCGACACCCGCATCTGGGTCGGCAGCGTGCTCGGTGCGATGGGGCCGAAGCAGCAGGTCGCCGACTTCGCCCAAAACCAGTTCCTGCGTTTGTCCTCGCGCCTGCGTAACTTCGCCGACCTGTTCAACCCCAGCCGCGCCGGCATTTCCGAAGCGGTGGTGCCGGCGACGTCCGGGTATATCGGCAAGACCGCCGGCGACCTGCACCTGCGCAAGCATGCCGGCCTGAGCCTGCTGGCGATCAACCGCGACAAGAGCGTGCTGCGCGACAACGTGCGCACCGTGCCGATGCGCGCCGGCGACATGCTGGTGTTCCACAGCATCTGGACCGACCTGGCGACCGCGGCGGCGAGCAAGGACCTGGTCGTCGTCACCGACTACCCGAAGGGCGAGCAGCGCCCGCACAAGCTCAAGCTCGCGCTGACCATCTTCGCCGTGGCGATGCTGCTGGCTCTGTCCTCGCGTCTGCCGGTGTCGATCGCGCTGATGACCGGCGTGGCCGGCATGCTGATCGCCGGTGTCATCAACATCGACGAGGCCTACGCGGCGATCAACTGGAAGACCGTGTTCCTGATGGCCTGCCTGATTCCATTGGGCTGGGCCATGGATTCCAGCGGCGCGGCGGCGTGGATCGCCGGCCATACCATCGAGCGCCTGCCGAGCGGCACGCCGGTGTGGCTGCTGGAGATCTTCATCGGCTTGCTGACGACGATGTTCTCGTTGGTCATCAGCCATGTCGGCGCGACCATCGTGGTGGTGCCGCTCGCGGTCAACCTCGCGCTCGCCGCCGGCGGCAACCCGACCGCCTTCGCCCTGATCGTGGCGCTGTCGGCCTCGAACAATTTCATGACCGCCTCGAACCCGGTGATCTCGATGATCACCGGCCCGGCCGGCTATACCGGCAAAGAGCTGTGGCGCATCGGCGGCCCGCTGTCGCTGATCTACACCGTGGTGACGGTGCTGATGGTGAATTTGCTGTTCTGGGGGAAGTGACCTCGCAGACGCCGCAGCTTCGGTGCGGTGGCGGGAAAAGCAAATCCCCCCTGCCCCCCTTTTCCAAAGGGGGGGAATGCATCTGGTGGGTCCGTATGAGCTCGGCGCCTCGCCCCGGGCTCGCTCGCTTGTCGGTACGGCCGGATCGCTGCAAGTCCTAGCGAAGACGAACCCCGCATCCGCTTATCCCCCCTTTGCAAAAGGGGGGCAGGGGGGATTTGCTGTTGGCTGTTGGCTGTTGGCTGTTGGCTGTTGGCTGTTGGCTGTTGGCTGTCCACTAACAATCCCAACTCACCCCAACCACACCGCCCCATCGCGCACCGTCACCGCGACCGCGCGCAGCGCTTCGCCGCGGCAGGGGCCGGCGACGCATTGGCCGCCTTGCAACTCGAAACTCGCGCCATGCGCGGCGCAGACCAGCAGGCCGTCCTTGCTCTTGAGGAACTGGCCCGGCGCCCAGTCGAGACGGCGGCCGGCATGCGGGCAAATATTCAACCAGGCGCGTACGGCCTCGCCGTCGCGATACAGCAGCAGCGATTCGGCGTCGCCGTCCAGGGTCGCTTCGACCTCGGCGAACGCACCGTCGGCCAGCCGCGCCAGCTCGATCAGGGGCAACACTGCGTTGCCGCCTTCGCCGGGATGATTTAACGAACTTCTCACACCCTCGTCCATGCCTGGAACGATACTCCTGTGTCCGGCGTTTGCCGCATTGTCTCACGACACCCTAAATGTTTGCCCAGACCTTCCGATTCTCCGATCACCGACCGCAATGGAATGCGTTCCAGTCGCGCGTGCGCACCGCTTTCGAGCCGCGCAAGCCGCGTCACCGCCTCCTGCGTTTCGTGCTCGGCGTGATCGGGCTCGGGCTGCTGGCGCTGCTGGTGATGTTCAGCGTGTTCGTCGGCGCGGCGATGATCGCCGTCGGCCTCGCCTACAAACTATGGAAGCGCCGCGGCAAGCCGATGGCGCATCGCGATGCCCACGGCCACGACATCGTCGAAGGCGAGTTCCGCGTCGTCGATGCGGCCCGCCTCGGCCATCGCTCCCCTACTTCTTCCACGCATTGAACGCATGAGCGACGCGATCGCGGCACCGCCGCATACCCTTATTCCGGTCCGCGGCGCCGATGTCGCCGACGGCACCACCTTCCCGGTCCGCCGCGTCTACTGCGTCGGGCGCAACTTCGCCGAACACGCACGCGAAATGGGCGCGGCCGTACCGACCTCGGCCGCCGATCGCGGCCGCCCGGTGTTCTTCCTCAAGCCGCACGACGCCATCGAGCTCGGCGAAGCCGTGCCCTACCCGCCCGGCACCGACGACCTGCACCATGAGGTCGAACTGGTGGTCGCGATCGGTCGCGATGCGCCGGCCGGCGAACTCGCCGTCGCCGACGCCCAGGCGTTGGTCTACGGCTATGCCGTCGGGCTCGACCTGACCCGCCGCGACCTGCAATCGCAGGCCAAGGCCAAGGGGCTGCCCTGGGACACCGGCAAGTCCTTCGACCACGCCGCGCCGATCAGCGCGATCGTGCCGGTCGCCGACGTCGGCGAACTCGGCGCACGCGCCCTGAGCCTGGCAGTGAACGGCGAAGTCCGCCAGCGCGGCACGCTCGCCGACCTGGTCTGGAACGTGCCCGAAATCCTGCATGAGCTGTCGCGGCTGTATGCGCTGCGCGCCGGCGACCTGGTCTACATGGGCACGCCCTCCGGGGTCGGCCCGCTGCAGCCCGGCGACCGCTATCACGCCGTGCTCGAAGGCGTGGCCGAACTGCACGGACACATCATCCCGGCGCCGGTATAGTCGCCTCGGCGCTGCGGCGCCGCATTCATGTCGTCAACACAGGGAGAGCATGCGGATGGGCATGATCAGCGAGTTCAAAGAGTTCATAGCGCGCGGCAACGTGGTCGATCTGGCCGTCGGTGTGGTGATCGGCGCGGCCTTCGGCAAGATCGTCACGGCCCTGGTCGACGGCATCGTCATGCCCTTCATCGGCTACCTCAGCGGCGGGGTCAGCCTCGGCGACGCCAAGTACGTGCTGACCGCGGCGCAGATGGATGCCGCCGGCAAGGAAGTCGCGGCCGAAGTCGCGATCAAGTACGGCGCCTTCCTGCAGACCGCGATCGATTTCGTCCTGATCGCGTTCGTGATCTTCCTGTTCCTCAAGGCTTACAACAAGGTCCGCAAGCCCGCCGACGCGGCGCCGGCGGCAACGCCCGAAGACATCGTGCTGCTGCGCGAGATCCGCGATTCGCTGAAGAAGTGAGAACGCTTCGCCCGTTGCGGCAAAGTGCCTCAAACGTGGCGATAGGCAGCGACAAAAAACCCTCAAGTCCGGCGTGACTTGCGACAGGTAGAGACGGGGCCGCGGGTTGCTAAGCTCGCGGCTTCGTCTTTTCCGGCCGCCTGGTTGCAGGCGGCCTCCGGTCTTTCCAGATGAGGGAGTTGGGGATGCGCGCACCGTTGTGGGCAGCGATCGCTGCTGTGTTGTTCGTCGGCTCCGCCGTGGCCGCCCCGCGCGAGACGCGCATTCCCGAGGCCGCTATCGCCGCCGCCGGCGAATTGCGCGAAAGCGCGCTCGCCAGCGACCTGGGCTATCGCATCACCGAATCCTTGACCACCGAGGTCGGCCCGCGTCTGGCCGGCAGCGAGGCGGATGCGCGCGCGGTGAAGTGGGCCGAAGCCAAATTCCGCGAGCTCGGCTTCGACAAGGTCTGGCTGGAACCGGTGACGTTTCCGAAGTGGGAGCGCCGCAGCGAGCAGGCCGAAGTGCTCGGCGAACATCGCCAGCCGCTGAACCTGACCGCCCTGGGCGGCAGCCCCGCCGGCAAGGTCGAAGGCGAGATCGTGCGCTTCGCCGACCTCGCCGCGCTGGAAGCCGCGCCGGCCGGTTCGCTCAAGGGCAAGATCGCCTTCATCGACTACCGCATGGAGCGCGCCAAAGACGGCGCCGGCTACGGCCCCGGCGGACGCGTGCGCAGCCGCGGCCCGTCGGCGGCGATCCGCGCCGGCGCCAGCGCCTATCTGATGCGTTCGGCCGGCACCGACTCGCACCGCAACCCGCACACCGGCATCACCCGTTTCGACGACGGCCTGACCCCGATTCCGTCGGCCGCGCTGGCCGCGCCGGACGCCGACCAGCTCGCGCGCCTGGCCGCGCGCGGCCCGGTGCGCGTGCGCGTCGCCCTGGATTGCGGCTGGGACGGCGAAGCGACTTCGCACAACGTCATCGGCGAGATCCGCGGCAAGAGCAAGCCCGAGGAAGTCGTGGTGATCGGCGGCCATCTGGATTCGTGGGATCTCGGTACCGGCGCGATCGACGACGGCGCCGGCGTCGGCCTGACCATGGCCGCGGGCAAGCTGATCGGCCAGAGCAAGCTGCGCCCGGCGCGCAGCATCCGGGTGATCGCCTTCGCCAACGAAGAACAGGGCCTGTACGGCGGCAAGGCCTATGCGCTCAAGCATGCCGCGCAGGTCAAACAGCACCAGATCGGCGCCGAGAGCGATTTCGGCGCGGGCCGTATCTACGCTTATTCGAGTTCGGCGCCGGCGCATGCGCAGGCCGCCGACAAGCAGATCGCCGAGGCCCTGGCACCGCTCGGCATCGAGCACACGCCCGGCAAGGGCGGCCCCGGCCCGGACATCTCGCCGTTCGCCGCGCGCGGCCTGGCCTGGGCGCGTCTGGCCCAGGACGGCAGCGATTATTTCGACTACCACCACACGCCCGACGACACCCTCGACAAGATCGACCCGAAGGCATTGGCGCAGAACGTCGCGGCGTATGCGGTGTTCGCCTATCTGGCCGCTTCGGCCGACGGCGATTTCGGCAGCGAAGCCAAGCAGGTTACGCCGCCGGAGGAGTGAGGCGGCACGACACTCATTGCGTGCCGTGTTCGCCGACGCGTCTCAGCTCCCTCTCCCGCCTGCGGGAGAGGGGCTTTAGCGCGATGGCCTATGCGCTACGCGCAGTCCACGCCGCCAACAACACCGCGGTCGCCGCGGCGACGTTGAGGCTTTCGACCTTGCCGCTGCCGGGAATCGACAAACGCAGGTCGCAGGCCGCGACGAGGTCGCGGTCCATGCCTTCGCTCTCCGCACCCAACACGTAGACCAAACGCTGCGGCAATTGAGTCGCGAAGGCGTTGTCGCCGCCGGACACCACCGTCGCGGCCAAGGCGAATCCGGCGCCGCGCAACTGGGTCAGCGCATTGTCGCTGCGGCCCATGCGCACCATCGGCACCGCTTCGGCGCCGCCCTCGGCGACGCGCGCGGCGGCGCCCGACAGGGCCAGGGTCGAATCCTTCGGCATCAGTACCGCGGCCACGCCGAAATGCGCGGCCGAACGCAGGATCGCACCGAGGTTGTGCGGATTGCCGACGCCGTCGAGCCAGATCGCCAACTGCGGGCCTTCGGGCAATTCGCGCAGCCATTCCGACAACGAAGCCGGCTCCTCGCGCAACACGTCGGCGACTACGCCTTCGTGATGCCCGCTGGCCGCGAGTTTGTCGAGGTCGGCTTCCTCGACCACGCGATAGCCGACGCGGTTGGCCACGCACCACGCCAGCAAGGGCTGCAGTGCGGGAATGCGGTTGCCGCTCAGATACAGCTTGCGGATCGCCTGCGGCCGGCGCGCGAACACGGCGCGGATCGCATTGAGGCCGTACAAGCGCAGCTCGACGTCGCGGCGCGCGCGTTGCGGATGCGGCGCCTCGAACATGTCGTCGCCGAGGGGCTGACGCAGATCGGCCTCGTCGCGCTGGCGATAGACCCGCTCGTCGCGCTCGTGGCGTTCCGGCCGCGCCCGCTCGCGCGGTGTGCGCGCATCGGCGGGATGTTGGTTGCGCTGCTCGCGTCGTTCCAAGCGCGAGTGCGGATGCGCATGTGCGTGTCCGCCGCGATCGTGTCCGCCGCGGTACGGCGACGGCGGCGGATCGACCGGCCCCGCGCTGCCTTGCGCATCGGGCTCGCGCCGCGGGCGTTGTTCGTCGTCGCGGCGCGGACCGGTGCGCCAGGGGCTCTGTCCCGGAGCGATGGGGGGGCGCGGACCGCGCGGGGGATCACGTCGCATCGTCGAGACTCCTTCTTACCTTGGCGAATACACGCAGGTCGTGCAGCTGCCCGCGCTTGAACACGGCGCAGCGTTGCGCGCCTTCTTCTTCGAAACCGTTCTTCAGCAACACCCGCGCCGAGGCCGGGTTGTGGTCGAGCACCGTCGCGCACAAGCGATACAGGGACAGCTCGCGCATGACCCAAGGCGCGAACACGGCGACCGCGCGCGTCATCAGGCCGGCATTCCACAGCGCGCGCCCGAGCCAATAGCCCAGCTCGGCGCTATGGCCGCGTTCGCCCTGGCCGGCGCGCACGCCGATGCCGCCGCAGGCGCGGCCGTCGACTTCGATCGCCATGACCGGGTCGTTGAGATTAACGACCTGGCCGGACAGGAAGCGCTCGCCGTCTTCGCGGGTATAGGGATAGGGAAAACGATCGCTGGTGGAACGCGAGACGTGTTCGTCGTTGGCGTGTTCGACCAGGCTGTCGAGGTCGTCGGGCCGCCAGGGGCGCAGGACGAAGCCTTCGCCAAGCAGGCGGATATCGCCCGGGTCGGATAAGGGAGCGGCGTTCATGGCGATAGCGTACTGCATCACTGTTGGCGGGCGGAAACCGGGGCCGCGGAACGGCGTCCGGGCAGGAGCGGCGTCCTCCTGGATTTCCTTCGGTCGCGAGCCGCGACACGCGTCGTAGCCGAGGCCCCGCGGTCGCGGCTTGCGCCGCTCCTACCCGGAAGCGGTGCGCCGGCCTGCGATCACCCGATCACGCGTGGCCGCCGGCCTGCGGGGTGTCCTTTTCCAGCTTCTCCAACTCGTGCGCGACCGCCTCGGGCGATTTGGTGTAGCGCGCCAGCAGGACGTAGAACGCCGGCACGATGAACAGCGACAACAGGGTCGAGAACGACACGCCGAAGATCACCACGATGCCGATCGTCGCCCGGCTCGCCGAGCCCGGGCCGCCGGCCAGGACCAGGGGCACGGCACCGACCACGGTCGCGATCGAGGTCATCAGGATCGGGCGCAGGCGCACCGCCGAGGACTCGACGATGGCCTCGTGGATGCTGCGGCCCTCGTCGCGCAACTGATTGGCGAACTCGACGATCAGGATGCCGTTCTTCGCCGCCAGGCCGACCAGCATGACGATGCCGATCTGACTGAACAGGTTGAGGGTACCGCCGGTCATCCACAGGCCGAGCAAGGCGCCGAGCACGCCCAGCGGCACGGTCAGCATGATCACGAACGGATGGATAAAGCTCTCGAATTGCGCGGCGAGCACCAGGTACACGACCAGCAACGCGAGAGTGAAGGTCATCAGCACCGCGCCGCCGGCCTTCTGGTACTCGCGCGATTCGCCCTTCCAGTCGATCTGCGCCTGTTCCGGCAATTCTTCCTCGACCACCTGGTTGAGCCAGGTGATCGCCTCGCCCATGGTGTAGCCCGGCGCGAGGCCGGCGCTGACGGTGATCGCGCGCAGGCGGTTGAAGCGGTTGAGGCTGCCGGGCTCGGCCAGTTCCTTCAAGGTGACCAAGTTCGACAGCGGCACCAGGCCGCCGTCGCGGGCGCGCACCTGGATCGCCGCCAGGTCGGCCGGCGAGGCGCGCACTTCGCGTCCGGCCTGGACGATCACGTCGTACTCCTCGCCGTTCTGCACGAAGGTGGTCGCACGCCGCGAACCCATCATGGTTTCCAGCGAATGGCCGATGTCGGTGACGCTGACGCCGAGATCGGCGGCGCGCTGGCGGTCGATCTCCACGCGCATCTGCGGGCGGGTTTCCTTGTAGTCCGAGTCGACCGAGAACAGGCCCTTGTTCTGCTCGATGCGGGCGAGCAGACGATCGCGCCACTTCGCCAGTTCGACGTATTCGGGGCCGCCGAGCACGATCTGGATCGGCTGCCCGCGCGTACGCACCAGGCCGCCGCCGACCTGCGGCAGCGCGCGCACGCCGGTCAACTGACCGAGCTCGCTGCGCAGACCGTCGGCGACGTCGGCGGTGCTGACGTCGCGCTTGTCCCAATCCTGCAGGAACACCGCGATGCGGCCGGTGTGCATTTCCTCGCTGGCGCCGAAACCGCCGGGCACGCGCGGGTTGTAGCGCTGGATGGTCTGGTCCGGGCCGGTGTGCGAGGCGATGATCTTCTCGACCTGCTGCACCTGCTTGACCGTGTAGTCGTAGCCGGCGCCTTCCGGCCCGATGATCGAGACCTGGAACGAGCCGCGGTCTTCCTGCGGCGCGAGCTCCGAAGGCACCAGCTTGAACAGGCCGAAGCTCAAGGCCAGCGCGATCACCATCAGCACGCCGAACAGCCACGGCCGCTCGACGGTGTGGTCGAGCAGGCCTTTATAGCGCCGGCTCACGCTTTCCAGGCGCGCATTGACCCAGCGGTTGACCGGGTTGGATTTCTCTTCGCTGTGCGGGCGCACGAACTTCGACGACATCATCGGCGTGAGGGTCAGCGCGACGAAGGCCGACAAGGCCACCGCGCCGGCCAGCGCCACCGACAGCTCGCGGAACAGGCGCCCGGTGTTGCCTTCCATGAAGCCGATCGGCAGGAACACCGCCACCAGCACCGCGGTGGTGGCGATGACCGCGAACGCGACCTGCTTGGTGCCGCGCGCGGCGGCGACCAGCTTCGGTTCGCCCAGGTCGGCGCGGCGCTGGATGTTCTCCAGCACCACGATCGCATCGTCGACCACCAGGCCGATGCACAGCACCAGCGCCAACAGGGTCAGCAGGTTGATCGAGAAATCGAAGGCGTACAGCGGAATGAAGGCAGCGATCAGGCACACCGGCACGGTCACCGCCGGGATCAGCGCGGCGCGGAAACTGCCGAGGAACAACCAGATCACGATCAACACCAGGATCACCGCTTCGGCCAGCGTGTGGTACACGCGCTCGACCGCCGACTCGATGAAGATGGTGGTGTCGAAGGCGACGAAGATGTTGGTGCCGTCCGGCAGGCCCGGGCGGATCTTGTCGGCCTCGGCGCGGATCGCGCGGGCCACGTCGAGGCTGTTCGCGGTGGAGGTCTTGACGATGCCCAGGCCGATGTTCGGCTCGCCGTTGCTGCGGTAATAGGCGCGGCGTTCGGCCGAATCGAGCTGGATCTTGGCGACGTCGCCGAGCCGCACGACATAACCGTCGGCGCCCTTCTTCAGCGGAATCTGGGCGAAGTCCTCGGGTTTTTGGTAGCTGCGCGCGACTCGCAGAGTGAAGTCGCGCGTCTGCGATTCGATGCGCCCGGCCGGCAGTTCGACGTTCTCGGCGCGCAGCGCGGCCTCGACCTCGTTGACGGTGATGTCGCGCGCCGCCAACGCGTCCTGGTCGAGCCAGATGCGCATGGCATAACGCTGCTGGCCGCCGATCCGGACCTGGGCGACGCCGTCGACCGAGGACAGACGGTCGACCACGTAACGCTCCGCGTAGTCGGACAGCTGCAGCGTGTCCATCTGCTTGGAGCTCATGTTCAGCCACATGATCGGGTCGGCGTCGCTCTCGACCTTTTCGATCTGCGGCGGGTCGGCCTCTTCCGGCATGCGGTTGGAGACGCGGCTGACCGCATCGCGCACGTCGTTGGCCGCAGCCTCGATCTCGCGCTGCAAGGTGAACTCGATGCTGATCGAGGCGCGTCCGTTGACGCTGCGCGATTCGATGCTCTCGATGCCTTCGATGCCGGCCAAGGCGTCTTCGAGCACCTGGGTGATGCGGGTCTCGACCACCGCCGCCGAGGCGCCGGGATAGGTCACGTCGACCGAGACCACCGGCGGGTCGATCGCCGGCAATTCGCGCAAGGTCAGGCGCGAGAACGCCATCACGCCCAGGGTGATCAGCAGCAGGCTCATCACGGTGGCGAACACCGGACGGCGGATCGACAGGTCGGAAATATTCATCGCGCGTCGCCGCCGTCGCGGCGCTTGGGCGCGCTGCGCTTCGGCGCTATGTAGATCGGCACGACCTTGGGCCGGTCGCCCGGGGCCTGCTCGGGGTCGTAGGCCAGGTCTTCAGGCGGAGCCCCGGACATGCCGCGCAGGCGGAAGTCCAGGGCGCGCTTGACCGCGGCGCGCAGGTCGCCGGCATCGGGCTTGCGCGGAAACGAAGACAGCAGGGACCGCATCCAGTCAGCCATTCGCGCGGCCCTTGGCTGCGGCCGGCTCGCCCTGGCGCTTCGCGGGCGCATTCGCACCGGCGGCCTGGACCTTGTTGCCGACGCGCAGCTTGCCGGTGCCGTCGACGACGATGACATCGCCGACCTGCAGGCCCTTGACGATCTCGGCCAGCCCTTCGCGACGCGTGCCGACTTCGACGTCGGCGCGCTCGACGGTGTTGTCGGGCTTGACCCGGAACACGTAGGAATCGGTGCCCACCTGCACCACCGCGATCTCCGGTATCAACAGGGCCTGGCGCTCGGGTTGCAGCAAGGTCACCTGCATCAACATGCCCGGCCGCAGGCGATGGTCGGGATTGGGGAAATCGGCGCGCACCGTGATCGCGCGCGTGGCCGGGTCGACCCGCGCGTCGATCGTGCTGACCTCGCCCTGGAACGGCTGGCCCGGATACGCGGCGCTGGTGCCGTCGACGGTCTGGCCCTTGGCGACGCGCGCCAACAGCGTTTCCGGCACCGGGAAATCGACATAGACCCGGCCGGTGTCGTCGAGGGTCGCGATCGGCGTGCCCGGGGTGACCAGCGAGCCGGGGCTGACCTGGCGAATGCCGAGCACGCCGGAGAACGGCGCGCGGATCACCCGGTCGCCGATGTCGGCCTTCATCTGCTCGACCCGGGCGCGGGTGGCGTCGCGGGTGGCACGCTGGGTGTCGAGCGCCGAACGCGCGATCAACTGCTGCGCGGCGAGTTCGCTCTGGCGCTGGTACAGGGCGGCGGCTTCCTTGGCGGTGGCCTCGGCCTGGGCCAGGGCGGCCTGCTGGGCCTTGCCGCTGAGGGTGATCAGCGACGCGCCGGCGGCGACCTGGTCGCCGCTGTCGAAATGCACGCCCTGGACGATCTCGCTGACCTTGGCGGTGACCGTGATCGACTCGCGCGCCTTGACGTTGCCGAGCGCCTGCACGGTGTCGTTCCAGGGCCGCAAGCGGACCGGCTCGGTGGTGACCGGAATCGGGCGATCGCCGCCCTGGCCCCCCTGGGGCGCCCCGCCCTTGCTGCCGCAGGCGGTCAGGGCGAGGGCGAAGACAAGGGTGCAGCAGGTGCGAAGGCCGGAACGTGGTCGCATGCGGATCTCTGAACGGGTACCCGTGAGGGCGGCGGCGCGGGTCTGGCGGGCGCTGGTGCGGCCCGGCCAGGCGATCCGCGCGGAAGGGAGAACCGGCGCGGCGATGAAGCCGCGCGATTCTAGCGGTGCAGCATTAACGCTCGCGTGGGCCATTGGTTGACCACCGTATAGGCAAAGTCGTCCCGGCGATGTGTCCGGGCCGGCGGCGGCCGACGAAGGTCGGCCTGGACGACTGCCGCGCCGATGTTTCATCGCCGTAATCAACGTGATGGCGCGGGCGGCACGGACGGAGTTCATACTCCGCGAGTCCCCCAGTTGGAGCCTGGTCATGATCCACGACAGCATCCTCGACACCATCGGCCGCACCCCGGTGATCCGCCTGCACCGCCTCGCCCCGGCGCACGTCAGCCTGTACGCCAAGGTCGAAGCCTTCAATCCCGGCGGCTCGGTCAAGGACCGCCTGGCCCTGGCGATCATCCTCGACGCCGAAGCCAAGGGGCTGATCAAGCCCGGCGACACCGTGGTCGAAGCGACTTCGGGCAACACCGGCGTGGCGCTGGCGATGGTCTGCGCCGCACTCGGTTACAAATTCGTCGCCACCATGAGCGAAACCTTCTCGATGGAGCGCCGCAAGCTCATGCGCGCCTACGGCGCCAAGGTGATCCTGACCCCGGCCGCCGAACGCGGCAGCGGCATGGTCCGGCGCGCGGAGGAACTCGCGGCGAAACACGGCTGGTTCCTCGCCCGCCAGTTCGAGAACCCGGCCAACCCCGCCTATCACCGCAACACCACCGCGGCCGAGATCCTGCAGGACTTCGCCGGCCGTCGGCTCGATCATTTCGTCACCGGCTGGGGCACCGGCGGCACCCTCACCGGTGTCGGCGAAGTGCTGCGGGTGGCGCGCCCGGAAGTGCGCATCACCGCCTGCGAACCGGCCGGCGCGGCCCTGCTCAGCGGCAACGCCTGGCAGCCGCACAAGATCCAGGGCTGGACCCCGGACTTCGTCCCGGCCGTGCTCAACCGCGACGCCGCCCACGACGTGCTGACCGTCGACGAAGTGCTCGCGCGCGACACTGCGCGCCGCCTGGCGCTGGAGGAAGGCATCTTCGTCGGCATCTCGGCCGGCGCCACCGCGGCCGCGGCGCTAGAAGTCGCGCGCACCGCCGAACACGGCGCGGTGATCCTGGCGATGCTGCCCGACACCGGCGAGCGCTACCTGAGCACCTTCCTATTCGAAGGCATCAACGAAGGCAGCGACGACGACTGGCTGGCCTCGCTGGGCTGAGGGTCTGGCAGGTCGCGGGCGTTCGCGCGCTCAGTTGCGGAACACGAGATACCACAGCGTCACCGCCGCCACGGCGATCAGCAACGCCCACCACAACATCCCGGCGTTGCTTTCGTCGCGCCGGACCGTACCGTCGGCGCGGCCGCTCAGGCCGCGCTTGCTGCGCTGGCGTTCGTGGTCGAGCACGCGCTTGATCGCCTCCGCGTTCGCAAGCCCGTGGGTTTTTTCCAGCAGTTCGAGCGCACCGACCCGGTCGCCGCGCAGCAGCGCCATGGTTACATCGGCGGGCAAATCGGCGCGACCGGCGCCTACCCCGGTGGTGGACGCGTCCGCGTGTTGCCCGCGCAAATGCGCATCGACCACCGCGAGCGCATCGCGCAGGTCGAGCCGGTGGACCGCGCGCACGATCTTGACCGCCTCGATCTTGTTGCCGCTGCGCAGCGCCAGTTCGGCCTGCGCCGGGAAACCCTCGGGCGGCGACGGTGCCTCGTCCGGGGCGGCATGGATTTGTCCGCCTTCGGCAGGCTCGCGCTGGTAATGCTCGACCGCGTCCTTCGCGTCGCGCAGGCCCAGCCCCGGATTCGCATCCAGCACCAGCTTGATCGCCTCGATCTTGCGGCCGGCGCGCAACAGCGTGGCCGCCTGCGGCGGTATGAAGGGCGTGCGGTGGTCGCTCATCGCGGGGCTCCTTGCCGGCTGCGGATCCCGCCAGCCTAACGGGCCGGGGCCGGATCCGTCACGCCCGCACGCCGTGCCTCAGCGCGACGACCACGCCAGCCTGGCGCCGAAGCCCAGCATCATGGTGCCGATCAGGCCGTCCAGCGCGCGCGCTGTCCGCGCGCTGCGCAAGGTCCCGGCCATGCGCGAGGCGGCCACCGCGACCACGCACAGCCACACCGCGCCGATGCTGTAATGCAGGCCGATCATCAGCATCGAATCGCGCGCCATGTGCGCGCCCGGGGCGAGGAATTGCGGCAGAAACGCGAGATAGAACATCGCGATCTTCGGATTGAGCGCATTGGTCAGCGCGCCCTGCGCGAACGCGCGCCACAGCCCGGTCGCGGGCGCGGCCAGCTCCGGCAACGGCGCGTCGGCGCGCGGCCGCAGCGCCGCGCGCAGGGCCTTCACGCCGAGATACGCCAGATACGCGGCGCCGAGCATTTTCACCGTCCAGAACGCGCGCTCGGAATACATCAACAACTGGGTCACGCCCAAGGCGAACAGCGCGACATGGAACAGCCCGCCGAAGGTGATGCCGGCGACCGCCGCAAGCCCGCGGCGCGCGCCGCCGAGCGCGTTGCCGATCACCAGGAACGTGTCGGGGCCGGGCATCAGCGTGAGCATCAACGCGGCAACGGAGAAAGCGAGCCACTGGGTTTCCATGCGTCCGGGTCCGTGCAGGTTGAAAGGAACGGTGGGCGCTAACGAAAAACGCCGGCGCGAGGCCGGCGTTTTTCCGATGCGTCGTAGCCGAAGCTTACGCCGCCGACTTCCACTGGCCCAGCGCCGCCAGGCCGTTGGCCTTGGCGCGCTCGTACACGGTCTGCTGGGCCTTGGCGATGTTGCCGACCAGGTCCTGCGACCACAGCTTCAGCGCCGCCGACTGCATGGCGCGGCCGTAGGAGAACGACAGCGGCCACGGGTTCGGGCCCATCTGGTTCATCGCGTTGAGGTGCGCGGTGGCGTCCTCGTCCGACTGGCCGCCCGACAGGAACACGATGCCCGGCAGGGTCGCCGGCACGGTCGACTTCAGGCACTGCAGGGTGGCTGCGGCGACGTCGTCGACGCTGGCGCGGTCGCTGGCCAGGGTGCCCGGCAGGACCATCGACGCCTTCAGGATGGTGCCTTCGAGGACCACGCTCTGCTCATACAGCGCGCCGAACAGCGAACGCAGGGTCACTTCGGTGACTTCAAAGCAGGTGTCGATGTCGTGGCTGCCGTCCATGATGACTTCCGGCTCGACCATCGGCACCAGGCCCTGCTCCTGGCACAGCGCGGCGTAACGCGCCAGCGCGTGGCTGTTGGCCTCGATGCAGGTGCCCGACGGGATGTCGTCGCCAATGTTGATGACCGCGCGCCACTTGGCGAAACGGGCGCCGAGCTTGTAGTACTCCTCCAGGCGCGCGCGCAGGCCGTCGAGGCCCTCGGTCACGACTTCGCCCGGGAAGCCGGCCAGCGGCTGCGGGCCCTTGTCGACCTTGATGCCCGGGATCACGCCGTTGTCCATCATGATCTTGGTGAACGGCACGCCGGCCTTGGTCGACTGACGGATGGTTTCGTCGTACAGGATCGCGCCGGAGATGTAGTCGCCGATCTTCGGCGTGGTGAGCAGCAGCTCGCGGTAGGCGCGGCGATTTTCTTCGGTGTTGTCGATGCCGACGCCGGCGAAACGCTTGGCGATGGTGGCGTTCGACTCGTCGATCGCGATGATGCCCTTGCCCGCGGCGACCATGGCCTGGGCGGTTTCGGCAAGCTGTTCGATGCTCATGGAGATCCTGCGGCAGCGGTGGGAAGCCCGCGATTATAGCCGCTGACGGTGAACCTTGCCCCCTCCTTGGGCCTGTCGAATCAGGCACTTGCGCTCAGTTTCGACGGAAACCGTTTTCAGCGCATGGCCGTCATCGATGTCAAAACGCGGATGCCGGCAGCGGCGGACTGCACCGCCGATCCCGCGGACCGGAGCCCCAAGGCAGCGAACCGGTCCCGCGTTGACACCCATGCGGCGACCGCCGAGCATCCGCTGGCATCCGGCGCGCCATGGACGCCGCCCTCTCACCGCTGCAAGGAAGCCTTCCGCATGTCCGATCTTCATTCCCGCCGCCGCATTCTGGCCGCAGCGCTCATCAGTGCGCTTAGCCTGTTGCCGGCCACCACCGCCCTCGCCCAGTCCAACGACGCGGACCGCGACTACCGCGAAGCCGTCGCCCATTGCGAATCGCATCCGCAGCCATCGGTCCGTTACGTCGTCGTCGATGCGGCGCGGATGCGTTCGCTGCCGCGCGCCGAGGGGGGTGCGGTGACGTCGGTGCCGATCGGCGCCGAGGTCAAGGTGCAATGCGTGTTCGGCGAATGGGTGCGCGCGACCTCCGAACGTCCCAACCCCTCCGTCGGCTGGATCCGCGCCGATCTGCTCGGTTCGCGCGCGCCGACCGCGGCTTCGTTGGAGCAGGACTACCGACGCGCTGCCGGCGCCGAGCGGCGCACCATCGCCGAGCGCGCGATCGCGCTGCGCCCCTTCGCGCGCGACAGCCATCAACTGGCGATCGACGCCGCACAGGCCGACGGCGACAGTGCCGCCGCGCAGGCGGCGACCTTGCGCCGGGAACGCATGACCGCGCCCAAGGTCGAGCGCCTGGCCGGCGAGCCGCGCCTGCTGTTCGGTGTGGACGGCGGCTACCTGACGACGATCGCGCGCATCGACGGACGCGGCCGTTATGCCGATGCCGCGGCGCCGGACAGCACCTACGCGGTCTGGCGCGGTTTCCACCTGTACCGCAACGGCGCCGTCGACGGGCTGGTACAGATCATCGACCGCGGCGAAGCGGTCGGCCTCGGCATGGAAGCGCAGGTGCGCCGCCCGCCGGCGACCGAGCGCGACCAACGCCTGAGCGGCCTGGCCAGCAACGAAAGCCTCGGCGCCGGCGCCGCCGTCATCGCGGCGAAAGTAAGCGCGGACGAACGCCGCGCGGTCGAGCGCGAACTGCGCTCCGTCCTGACCCGGCAGCGCATGGACCGCGCCGCCGTCGACAAGGCGTTGCGTCCTTATGACGAGGAAGAGCGCAGCGGCCTGCGCGTGCATGCGCTCGACCTGGCGGGCGGCAAGCGCCTGTTGGTCGCCACCGCAGTGGCGGCGGTGCCGCCGCGCAACGCTGACCAGGCCGATACCACCCTGGACTCGGTGTTGTTGTTGGAGGCCTCGGGCAAGCAATACCGCAAGGTCGGGGAAGTCGCACGCGAGACCGGCGGCGACGGGGTCGAGTCGCATTCCTTCCACGACGCCCTGGACCTGGACGGCGACGGTGTGGCCGAACTGATCTTCCGCCTCCACCAGTACGAAGGCAGCGAATATCAGATCTGGAGCCAGCAATCCGGCCAGTGGAAACCGATATATGCGGGCGGCTACGTCGGCGTATGACGAGTGTCGGTGCCGCTCCTAGGGCAGGAGCCGCGTCCGGCTGGATTTCCTTCGGTCACTAGCCGCGACCTGACCGCAGCGACGTAAGCGCGGTATCGCGGTCGCGGCTTGCGCCGCCCCTACCCGGGATGGTTCGGCGGCTCCTAATCCGAGCCGCCATATCGCCTCAGAGCTCGCCGAGCCCCTCGGCGCAACCGCCCTCGCCCACTTGCAGCAGGCGCAGGGTATTGGTCGCGCCGTGCTGTTCCATGGTGTCGCCGCTGGTGAAGATCACCCGCTCGCCCTGGCCCAGCTTGCCTGCATCGAACAACTGCTTGACGACGTTGCGCGCGGCGTCGCGCGAGGCCAGGCCGCGGCTGTCGAAATCGATCGGGTAGACATCGCGCATCATCGACATGCGCCGGCGCGCGCCGCCGTGGCGCGAGAACGCGTAGATCGGCGCATTCGAGCGGAAGCGCGAGAGGAAACGCACGGTGCCGCCGGATTCGGTCATGGCGACGATGGCGCGCACGCCGATGTGCTCGGACAGAAACATCGCCGCCATCGCGATGGCCTGGTCGGCGCGCTCGAGGTTGCGCGGCGCGGCTTCGAAATCGGTGTCGTGGTCGAACTGGCGCTCGGCGCCGAGGCAGATGCGCGACATCGCCTCGACCGCCTTGACCGGATAACGGCCGGCCGCGGATTCCTGCGACAGCATTACCGCGTCGGTGCCGTCGATCACCGCGTTGGCGACGTCCAGCACTTCGGCACGGGTCGGGATCGGGTTGTCGACCATCGACTGCATCATCTGGGTGGCGGTGATGACCACGCGATTGCGCGCCAACGATTCGCGGATGATCTTCTTCTGCAGGCCCGGCAGTTCGGCATCGCCGATCTCCACGCCCAGATCGCCGCGCGCGACCATGACCACGTCGCTGGCGTCGACGATTTCGGCCAGGTTTTCGATCGCCTCTGCTCGCTCGATTTTGGACACCAGCGCGGCATCGCTGCCGGCGGCGCGGGCGATGCGGCGGGCCTCGTGCATGTCTTCGGCATTGCGGCAGAACGACACCGCGATGAAGTCGGCGCCGAGTTCGGCGGCGACCAGGATCAGTTCCTTGTCGCGCTCGGTCAGCGCGCCCAGGGACAGGCCGCCGCCGAGCTTGTTCAGGCCCTTGCGGTCCGACAGCGCGCCGTCGTTGAGCACGGTGGTGATGATGCGTTCGCCATCGACCGCGCCGACCCGCAGTTGCAGCAGGCCGTCGTCGAGCAGCAGCACGTCGCCCGGGGCGACGTCGTTGGGCAGGCCGAGGTAGCTCACGCCGACCTCGCGTAGATTGCCCGGAGGAGCGCTCGCGCTGGCGATCAGGTCGAAGCGGTCGCCCGCCTTAAGCAACACCCGGCCTTCGGCGAAACGCTCGATGCGGATCTTCGGCCCGGGCAGATCGGCGAGGATGCCGACCTCCACGCCGACCCGCAGCGCGGCCTCGCGCACGGCCTGGGCGCGTGCGACCTGCGAAGACGGATCGCCGTGCGAGAAGTTCAGGCGGACGACGTCGACACCGGCATTGAGCAAGGCGTCGAGCACGCCCGGCGGATCGGTGGCCGGGCCGAGGGTGGCGAGAATCTTGGTGCGTCGCGGGCTTGAGGACATGGCGGGCTCTCTTGACTGTCGGCCAAACTAGCACAGCTTCGGCGACGGTCGAACCCGCTGTGCGCGAGCACATTCGCTCGATACCCGCGATTGGAAAAAATCATCCCGATTTACCGATGTCTGATCTGCCGAGGTCTGGTTTGCCGGCGCCGGCTTCACCGATGCGAGCGCCACTCTCGCAATGCGCTGCCGTATGCCGGCCGAATCGGCGATTGCACACTGCGACGGCGCGCGCCTCCGAAAACGGAACGGCCGCCCTAGCCGCCCACCCTCGACGTTGCCGGCGAGCCGCCCTGCGCCAGGGCATCGGCGATGCCCTGCAAGGACAGCACCGCGGGCAATTTCGTCCGCCGCCCTTCGCGGTCGTAACCGACGTACAAGGGCACGCCGACCGCGCCCTGCTGCTTGAGCAAGGCGGCGATGGCCGCATCGGGCTGGGTGTAGTCCGCGACCAAGTACACCGCATCGGCATCTTTCAGCAGGACGCGAAAGCCGTCGCGTTCGAGCACCGCGGCCTGGTTGACCTTGCAAGTCAGGCACCAGTCGGCGGTGACGTTGACGAACACCGCTCGGCCCTGACCGCGCAACTCGGCCAGCCGTGCGGGGCTGAAACGCTCGGCGCCGGACGGCAGTTCGGCTTTCGACGCGACGGACGGCCCCGCATCGCCTGTGCGCGCACCCAACATCGCCAGCGGCGAGAGCGACAAGGCAACGATGAGGACCGCGAGCAGGCGGTGTCGGGCCCCGCCGAAGCGATTCTTCTCGAACCACCACAGCCCCAGGATCAGCACCAGCGCGGCCAACAACACGATCGCCATCGCGTCCACGCCGCGCTGCTTGCCGAGTACCCACAGCAGCCACACCGCAGTGGCGTACATCGGGAAGGCCAGCCATTGCTTCAAGCCGTCCATCCAGGCCCCCGGCTTGGGCAGCCAGCGTGCGGCGCGCGGCACGAATGCGATCAACAGGAACGGCGCCGCCAGCCCGAGCCCCAGCACGACGAATACCTCCAACGCCAGCCACGGCTGCGGCGAAGCCAAGGCATAGGCCACCGACGCGCCCATGAACGGCGCAGTGCACGGGCTGGCGACGACGCAGGCCAACACGCCGGTGACGAAGTCGCCGAGTAACCCACGGCCCTGGGCGTGGCGTTGACCGACACCAGCCAGACCGGCGCCGAAATTCACCACGCCGGACAAGCCCAGGCCGACCGCCAACATCACCAGCACCAACAGGCCGATCACCCACGGTTGCTGCATGTGGAAGCCCCAGCCCGCGCCACCGCCGGCCGCGCGTATGGCCAACACCACCCCGCCCAATGCAGCGAACGACGACACCACGCCGGCGGTGTAGGCCAGCGCACGCCGCTTGGCCCCGACCGGGTCGTCCGCCGCGTGCAGGATCGAGAAGGCTTTCAGCGACAACACCGGCAACACGCAAGGCATCAGGTTCAACAACAGGCCGCCGGCGAACGCCATCAGCAACATGCCCAGCCAGGACGATGAGGCTTGTTCCTGCGCACGCAGCGACGGCGCAACATCGAACGACAGCCGCCGCAGCGTGGGCGGATAACAAACGCTGTTCTCCAGGCAGCCCTGGAAGCTCAACGTGAGTTCCAGCCGCTGCGGCAGCGGCTCATCCGACCGCAGCGGGACGCGCAGTCGCGCATGTTCGTAGAACACCGTGACCTCGCCGAACTGCGGGTCCTTGTGTAGACGACCTTCGGACCATTGCAGCGCGCCGAGCGCCTGCGGCGCATCGGTGGCCTGCAGGGAAAACCGGTCGCGGTACAGGTAATAGCCCGGCGGCATCCGCCATTCCAAGGCCACACTGCCGTCGTCCAGCAGTTTCGAGGTGAGTGCGAAAGCTTGTTCGACCGGCAGCGGCTCGGCATCGGCGACCGAGCGGCTCGGGTCGGAAGCGCTGCTGTCGTAAGCGTTGTTCGTCGTCGCTCCCTCGGCGAACGCGATCGAAGGCGACAGCAGCACCGCCGCCGCCAACGCCAGACCGCGTGCCGTCGAACCGGCCCATCGCCGGGCATCGCGCAGCAGGCCGGTCATTCAACGAGCCCCTGCCGCGTTGCCGCGCGCCATGCCGCCCGCCCCACCGAGCAGGGACTGCAGACGCGCCGGCAGCGCTTCGTCGACCTCGATGCGCCGCAGCAGCCGTCCATCGGCACCGACGACCAGCACGGCCGGCACGCGCTGGATGCCGAAACGACGAAACAGCACGCCGTCGCGATCCAGACTCAACGGCACCGGCACCCGATGCTCGTTGCGATAATCGCGCAGGTCCTGATCCGACGCCCACAAGCCCGAGGCGATGCCGACCCAACGCACGCGACGGTCGCGCCCCAACGACACCAATTGCTCGCGCAGCACTCGGCATTGCTTCGACGATTGCGGCCGCGTCTTTTGCAAATAGCTTTCGCACCAAGGCGAGAGGAAAGCCAACACGCTCGGTCGCTGGCCCACCGGATCGGTCAAGGCGAGCTTGCGCGCTTCGAGGGTGAGGATCTTCGACGTCGGCACCGGCTCGCCGATTTGGAGAATATTCCGTGCGGGTGCGACCGGCGTTTCCGCGGCGAGCGTGCGGGGGTCGAACGCCGGCATGCTCCGCGCCTGCGCGACCGCGGCATCGAGCCGCGCATCGGCCAGATGCCCGACGTAACGGACGGTGCCGTCCTTGCCGATCACCACGTGCTGCGGGGTGACCCGCAAACCGAAGCGTTCGCCAAGCGAACCGTCATCGTCGCGCACGATCGGCATGCTCAAGCCGAGCTCTCGCCGATAGGCCTTGATCTGCTCGGCCGTGTCGTCGAAACCGATATTGATCGCCACCACTTGCAGATCGTCGCCGGCACTGCGCTGCGCCTTCTCGAAATGCGGCATCTGCTCGCGACAGGGCACGCACCAGGTGGCCCAGAACTTCAGATACACCGCCTTGCGGCCGCGCAATGCGCCCAAGTCCAAGCGCTGACCATCGACGGTAGTCAGAACGAGCCCCGGTAACGCTTGCCCGACCAGGCGCGCGCCGACCTGTTGCGCGTAGTCCTTACCGGTTTCGGCCCGTGCTGGCCGAACGCCGCCCGACCACCACAGCGCGAGCAAGACACAGGCAGCCACCGACGTTCGCGCCCACAGGCGCGAGGAGTACACAGTCATACGGATTCCTCGATAAGAGACAGCAAGGCGATGCGCGATCGGCCCACCGGGCACGGTCGGCCCGAGGCCGCCCTCGTACGCATCGCCACTTCGAGGCCTCACGCTACGGCCCGACTGGTTCCTTGAGTGAGCCAGTCCCCGCGAATCCGACCGGACCAGTTGTCAGTCGCGGATTCGTCCAAACCCCGCCTGCGAAACGCGTCGACGACGGCGGAAGATCGCGCCCGCGTCGTGCTGCATGGCGTCGAGCAGCGATCCTTTGCGGCTTACGGCTCCGAGGCACTCGGCTGCCCGAGTGCCTGTCGCTTAGTGCTCGCTTCGATGGCGGCGGTTCGATGCACCGGGCCCCGAGCGGCCCAGACCGCAGCGGCATAGTCGACCTTACGGTCTCCTGCGCCCGCTCCAACCGAGAGGCGTCGAGCCGCTGGGCCCGACGCCAACTCCGACGCTTACTGGATCGCGTCGCCGTAACCGCAACCCACCGTCACCCAGCCTGGCGCATACGAGACATCGACCAACACGCGCACCGTCTTCTCGCCCGGCAACACCTTGCGATAGTCCAGACCCTTCCAGTCGTAAGTCTCGATCATCGCGGCGAGGTCGGGACGCGGGCTCATCCCGCCGATGCGCTTGGCGAGCGCCTCGCCGACCTTCAACTCCTGCCCGGCCGGCACCTTATAGGCCAGGTGCATTTCCTGACGGCTCGGGAAGTTGACGTAGCTCGACTTCTCGCCCCACGCCGACAACGGCTGCACGCTCTTCCACAGCATCAACGCGGCGTCGCCGCCATCGTCGGTCTGGGCCAGGCCCTCGATCTGCTCGGCGTTGACCTCGTCGCCGAACGCATTGACCTGTTCCAGGCTGAGCTTGCACTCGACGAAATCGGCCACCCGCTTGGCGGTGGCGTCCTGCGCCGAGGCCATGGCGGGCGCCAGCACCACGGCCAAGGCGGCGAAAGACAGGATCTTGTTGCGATAGTTGGACATGGTTCCTCTGAGTTCCGGTTGCGGATCGTGTATCCGCTAGTCATGACGAAGCAGGGGTGCGAATCCAGTACGGCCAGCCACAGCTCCACCCGATTATCTGGGCATTGCTAGGTGCGACCAAGAAGCCGCTTGTAGCGGTGCAGGTCCAGTGGCCGAGGCCTTGATCGCCATCGACATATCTCGGGCCGAGTTCGCATGCCAACCCCACGACCGCCGACCCAGTACCTTTAGGCCCAACCTATTCGGCTGATGCAAAGGAAAAGGTCACCGATACTTTCGTTTGCTCCCGCGCGATGGCGCATTGCAATAAAACACACATAACCCGGCCGCACCCGGCAATCAGCCCTCATCGCAAGCAACGAGACGCTTGCACTTTAGGGTTCCCTTGACGAGAATCTAGTACGGCCACGGAACTGGGCCCTATCGATCTATTGCGTCGCCACGGAGGGAAGACGCCACCCATCTGCATCAAACCCCGCCTTTATTCGCAGCTCCGTCGCGCCCCATTTGGGGCCTAACGGGGCCCGCTAGTCGTGCCAGCGACTTTTACCAAGGATTAGGTATGCCTTCGAGACTTCACCAACCATTTTCACGCATAAGTTCAGCGAGAGGGCTACTCCAGATTGCCCACTCGACCATGAGCCGTAGCTTGTTCGCCGCTGTAATGTGCTACTCGTTTAGCGCCGGCGTTTCTGCACAAGAAAGCGGAAATAAGTGGAAGATCTCCGATCCGGCGGGACAATCGACCGAGTACAACACTCAACAAGAAGCTGTCGAGGCGATCTGGGAGCTACCGGCGCCCACACCCGAAACAGAGGGCGCCTATCAGTTCGTCGAGCAAATAAAGAGTACGAAGATAGATGAAGAGGGCAACGTCCTCATCACGTACTGGATGGGCAAGGACCAGCCGACCGATCCAGACTGGAAGTACGGCACCGTATATGGAAGCGGCTTCGTTACGGAAGCCGATGCGGTCACGAAGATCAAACAGACCCTGGACGGGATGAGCGCTGCCTGCGCGCCTTCTGCCGTCGCCGAACCGCTCAATGACTGGCAAGAATCGCAGCCAGGTTACGAAGGGCGGATGGAGAAGAGACGTTACTCGCAGCTCGTCAAGGTCGGTAAAAACACACCGGACTCCCCGTGCACCCTGCACGACTTCGGCCCCACCAACATCGGTCGAACCAGGCGAATCGAGTGTCCGAATGGGCATACCCAATGGAGTGACGAGTACAACGCCTGCGTAAATACCGAAATCACCGCCACCCTCGCCGGTAAAGTCAATTCATGCGAAGGCACGGCGGGTCAAGCCAGCGGTCTCGTCGGGAATCCGTGCGACGTAAAGACAGGCGAGAAGTTCGAAACTCAGCAGGATTTCGATCTGGGGTGGATTGCGTTCCGCCGTTTCTATCATTCGGGCTCTGCGACCAGCAACGGTGGCTTCGGGCCAGGATGGACACACTCGCTATCTACCCGCCTGGCGATTGACGGCACCAGCATCGGCCTGATCGACAGCAGCGGTTACCAGCGCCGGTTTCGTCAGGACGGGACAACCTATCTGGCAACAGACGACAGTGGCGATCGCCTTGTCGCCAATGGTTCCGGCTGGATGCTTCATACCGATGACAGCACGCTTATTTTCGACAATGAAGGGCGAGCTCTACAGCTCTTGCTCGATAGCGGAATTTCGCTGTCTTACTCTTACGATAGTTACGGTCGTATCGAGCGCGTCACTCATACCAGTGGACGATCCATCGAACTGCACTACGAAGGTTCCGCGATCGACTCTCCGATCAGTTCGATCTCGTCGGAGGGCACGACACTTGTCAGTTACACCTACCTTTACGAGTTTCCCAACTTTCCAACGGTCGGCCTGATAGAGACGGCAACCTACGCGGATGGGAAGTTACGAAAGTACCATTATGAAGACACGCGTTTCACGAAGCATCTGACGGGTGTCAGCACCGAGGACAATGCGCGGTTCAGTACGTTCTCGTATGACGGACAGGGTCGAGTTATATCCAGCGTTCATGCCGGAGGCGCGGATGGCGTCAGCCTCACTTACACCTCGGCCGGCGGAGCGATAGTTACCGGAGCGCTCGGCCAGCAAGAGGATTATGGCCTGACCCCAGGCTCTGGTGCCCTGCCCCGCAAGGTCTCTGGATTCACCGACAGCCGCGGTTCGGTGACGCAGACATACGCCGATACCGCCACCGACTTCCGCCGTAGCCTCGACACCGTCACCGACCGCAACGGCACCCAGACCAAGCACACGTATGCCGAGGCGAATGACCCGGTGACCGGGCAGCTAGCGCGCACGCATACGGTCAAGGAAGCGGTCGGCCTCGCGCAGGAACGCACCAGTGCGGAACGCCGCGACCTCGCCAGCAACCGCACATTGCTGACCATGGTCGGCAACCGCGAGACCCGCATCGTCCGTAACGCGCGCCTGCAGCCGGTCACCGTCACCGTGCGCGATACGGCCAGCAACCAGACCCGCACGACGACCTATGCCTACTGCGAAGCCGCCGACGTGGCCGCGAGCAACAGCACCTGCCCGATCCTGGGGCTGGTCAAGTCGGTTGATGGTCCGCGCACTGACGTCAACGACATCACGACGTTCCAGTACTACGGCAGCGACGACAGCACCTGCGCGACCCAGCCGGCGCTGTGTACCTACCGCAAGGGCGACCTGCGCAAGGTCGTCGACGCATTGGGTCGCAGCACCGAGACCTTCGGCTACGATCCGCAGGGCCGTCCGCTGTCGGTCGTCGACGCCAACGGTGTCGTTACCGACTACGAGTACCACCCGCGCGGCTGGCTCGCCGCGACCAAGGTCCGAGGCGCCGACAACAGCGTCGAGACCGACGACCGCATCACCCGGGTCGAGTACTGGCCGACCGGCCTGGTCAAGCGCATCACCCCGCCGGGCGGCGCCTACATCACCTACACCTACGACACTGCCCAGCGCCTGACCAGCGTGGCCGACAAGGCCGGCAACAGGATCCAGTACACCCTCGATCTGGCCGGCAACCGCAAGCAGGAAGACACCCAGACCGCGTCCGGCACCTTGAAGCGCACTCTGTCGCGCGTGTTCAACACCCTGGGGCAGTTGCAGACCGCCAAGGACTCGTTGGCGCATGAGACCAGCTTCAGCTACGACAACGACGGCAATCCGGACCTGACCACCGATGCCTTGAGCCGCGTCACCAACCAGGACCACGACCCGCTTAATCGCCTGAGCCGCACCCTGCAGGACGTCGGCGGCCTCGCGGTCGAGACCAAGCTGGAATACAACGCGCTCGATCAAGTCACCAAGGTCACCGACCCGAAGGGCCTGGACACGACCTACGGCTACAACGGCTTCGGCGACCAGGTCCAGCTGTCGAGCCCGGACACGGGTATCACCACCTACGGCTACAACAGCGCCGGCCTGCTCGCGAGCAAACAGGACGCTAACGACGCCAGCCCGCATACCTATACCTATGACGCCTTGAACCGGCCGAAGACGATCTCGTACAGCGGCGGCGCCGCCGACGTCGAGTACGACTACGACACGGTCAACACGGTCTGCGCCGCCGGCGAGAACTTCGCCCTCGGCCGGGTGACCGCGATGCGCGCCGACGGCACCGAGCTGAAGTACTGCTACGACCGTTGGGGCCAGCTCGTGCGCAAGGTGCAGACGGTCGGCACCCGCAGCTTCACCCTGCGCTACGCCTACACCAGCTCGGGCCAGGTGCGCACCATCACCTACCCGGACAACGCCATCGTCGACTACGTCCGCAACACTTTGGACCAGGTCACCGAAGTCGGGATCAAGCCGGCCGGCGGCGTGCGCACGGTGCTGCTCAACAATGCGGCTTATGAACCGTTCGGCCCGGCCACCGGTTGGACCTACGGCAACGGCCGCAGCCTGGCCCGCAGCTACGACCAGGACTACCGCGCCAAGACGATCCTCGACAGCGCCGCCGGTGGCTTGTCGCTGGCTTATGGCTATAACGAGGTCGGAGAACTGACCGAACTCAAGGACGGCCTGCAAAGCGCGTTCCTGGCCAAGTACGACTACGATACCCTGGGCAGGCTGAAGATCACCCGCGACGGCCCGACCGGCACGCCGCTGGAGACCTACGGCTACGACGCCACCGGTAACCGCAACAGCCTGCTGCACGGCGGCATCACCACCAACTACACCTACCCGGGCACGAGTCACCGCCTGAGCAACGTCGGCGGCGTCAGCCGCGGCTACGACGCGGTCGGCAACACCACCAGCATCGGCGGCACGGCCAGGGAGTTCGTCTACAACGCCAACGACCGCATGAGCCAGGTCAAACAAGCCGGCGTGGTCAAGGCCAGCTACCGCTACAACGCCAAGGGCGAGCGGGTCTCGCGGGCCGACAACGCCACCGGTGCGATCACCGGCTACACGCTGTACGACGAAGCCGGCCATTGGCTCGGCGA